>JAIDPA010000185.1 GCA_029062985.1 Muribaculaceae bacterium | reverse complement strand
TTTTTGTTTTTTGTTTTTTTGTTCATTGGTTTTATATGACTTTTGGTTAATGGGTTATTATGTGATTGGGTTATTAGGTGATTGGGTTATTAGGGGATTGGGTTATTAGGTGGTAAGGTCATTAGGTCATTAGGGATGAAGAAGCCCGGGGAGGGAAGTTGTCCCAACTTCCCGGTGCGCGTAGCCAACCCGTAAAAGGCCATCACAATTTTCAACTTTCAACTTTCAATTTTCAATTTAAGCGAGGCACCCTGGGGAGGGAAGTTGTCCCAACTTCCCCAGCTGCGTAGCCAACCCGTAAAAGGTATTTTCTAAGGAGATCTCTTTGTAAGAGATCTTCAGTCAATATAATATTCTAAGAATCAGTGAATTATAAAATAGGATGATAAATAAAATTGCAGGTATTTCTGATTCGCTCGTAGTCATTTCAAATAATTAGAAAAATTTAAGAGACGAAATTTGCTCATTTCAAGCATAATAACTAAATTTGCACTACAAGAGATGCTCTCTTACAAAGAGATCTTTGTCTCTTTTTCTTCCTAAATCGCTAATTATCAGTGATGCAGAAGGCACAATATTCCTCATCTGCGCCGAAGACAACTGTCTCCGACGACGCCGTAGGCGTGCCCCAAAACAAATGGTTTGTAGCCATCGTCAACCACAACAACGAGCACAATGCAGCATCACGTCTCAAATCACTTGGCTACGACGTTTATGTAGCCTCACAGGTGCAGCTCCGGCAGCGAGCCAACGGTAGGAAAGTAAAAGTTGACCGTCTTGTAATCCCCTCAAAAGTATTCATCCACTGCACAGAACAGCAGCGCCGACAGATTGTAACGTTGCCATACGTCAACCGTTTCATGACAAACATTGCCGGCACAGCTGCACCCGGTATGCACAAACCTCTCGTGGTTATTCCTCCATACCAGATGAATATACTCCAATTCATGCTCGGACACGCTGAAAATCCCGTTTCCCTTGTCTCTCTTCCATATAAAAAAGGAGAGGCAATACGCGTTGTCAGAGGGAGTCTCGCAGGACTCACAGGGGAAATATTCACCAACCCCGAAGGTTCGGAAATTCTGACCGTCTCCCTCGACGCACTCGGTTACGCCACAGTCAAGATAGAAGCCACCGATGTAGAACGGCTGAATTAGGCGTATTAGGTGATTGGGGTATTAGGTGATTAGGTCGAGATTGGGTTCAAGGCTTGAGGTACACCGGGGAGGGAAGTTGTCCCAACTTCCCACGGAGCAAAACCGGAGCAATAAGGTATCACAATTTTCAATTTTCAATTTAAACGAGGCACACTGGGGAGGGAAGTTGTCCCAACTTCCCGGGGCGTCAAGTACGAAGTTCACACCTTGAGCCTACAAGAAAATTTTAAATTTTAAAAAGCCGTGCTCAAAACAGCAAAATCCATACTCGCAGACTACACAAAAGCACAGGAGAAAAACGCTCCCGTGTCTTTATACGTGCGTCAGGCGCGTGAATGGATTG
>JAIDPA010000184.1 GCA_029062985.1 Muribaculaceae bacterium | reverse complement strand
TAATAATGTCGGTAAAAAAAAGAGAGTCGGAAGTTATCGACTTTTATGTTAATAAATATTAAATTATATGGATTTATATTTTTATTTACTAATTAATGCTATATTTGTGAATTAATCTACGATTCAATTTCTCATACACTTAAAATCTCTAATACTCTCTGACCATGTCGGGAAAGACTCCTTTCATCATATATTTATTCCTTATTTTCTCTTTTGTCTTAGCCGCTACTCCTGACGGGGTGGCGTCCGAGCCTGCAATCTCTCAAAACGAGCCTCTTCTCGCACGCCTTGACTCTATCCTTGCAAATCATTTCAGACTGGTCAATGATAAGGAAGTAAAGATTGACGGACTGCGAAAATCTCTCTCTAAGGCTAATTCCGATATGGAACGTCTGGCAATATCACGCCAGCTTTACGATGAATATCTCGTCTATGACTCCGATTCCGCTCTTTATTATGCATCTGAGTCAAGAAAATTAGCGGAAAGTGCATTCCCCGAGGATTATAACCTGATAACTAACTGGAAACTCAATCAAGCCTTTATATTCACTGTGCAGGGACTATATGACAAGACTATGGCTCTTGTCGAAAATATTGACACCGAAAAACTTGATAATGAGACTAAAGGGGCATATTTCGGTACGCTTGCATATCTTTACTCGATGCGTTCAATCTATCTTAATAAAAATCAGAAACTATGGGAAGAGGAGATAAAGAAAGCCAATCAGTATAGAGATTCAATTCAGTCGCTTCATCCTGAGCTTAGTGAAGATTGGCTATGGATTCCCGTGGCAACCGCACTTGACCGCACTGATAAGGATATTTCAGGAATAGATATTACTCCGCT
This sequence comes from Muribaculaceae bacterium, assembly GCA_029062985.1. Classification (GTDB taxonomy): domain Bacteria; phylum Bacteroidota; class Bacteroidia; order Bacteroidales; family Muribaculaceae; genus Lepagella. Next base: position 1,977 of record JAIDPA010000184.1, on the reverse strand, counting down.
TAGAAATTTGGTCGACCGCAGCACGACACCTTCGAGACAAAATGCTATAAATGCATATTGGCTCAGCAGATTCTATGAAGAAAAAAAGGATGAGACTCTGGCTGTCAAGTATAAGACCATGGCTGCCATATACGATGCATTGATTGTCAACAGAGAGATTGCAGCCCTGCAGGAACTCGCTACATATCTTTTTGATCACGACGAACTTAATCGCGCTTATATCTATCTGCTATACGCCGTCAATCAGGCAAATCTGTATCATAACAGATACAGAATGGTAAGTCTGTCAGATGTATTGCCGACCGTCAGAGACAAATATCGCGACGAACTCGAGAAACGCGACAAACGTCTTTCAGTAATGGTATGGCTACTCACAATCCTGGCGTTGATATTATTGGGCTGCGTTGTCTTTATAGTCATGGAGCTTAACAAACTCAAAAAAATGAAGAATCTGCTCAAAGAGGCGAATACCGACTTGAATTTATCCGTTAAAGACAGAGATAATGCTATCAAAAAACTGGAAAATACAAATGCAGAACTTCATAATGTCAATAAACGTCTGAATGAAGCTAACTCCCAGAAGATAGGACTGCTCGCCTACGCTTTCAAGCTCACCACACAATGCATAAACGAACTGGAGGATTACCGCAAAAAGCTCCTTAAGAAATATAAAGCCAAACGTTACGACGACATGGGAGTGCTTATCAACGACCCTGAATTAATTAAAGAGCACTATCAGGGTTTCTATGAGAGTTTCGACAAAATGGTCTTTTCCCTATTCCCTGATTTTATTGAGGAATATAATAGTTCCGCGTCGCCCGAGAATAGAGTTGACCCTGAACAGTTCATAAAAAACAAAACTCTGAATACGCGTTTAAGAATCTATGCCCTGAGGCGTCTGGGTGTATCGAAAAGTTCCGATATAGCAAGCATGCTTAATGTTTCAATCCGAACGGTCTATAACAACAAAAACAACGGCGGAACAGCTGCAACCGACTGATTTCACGCAACATTCCTTACACTTAAATTTACTGAAACAACTTACAATTAATACTGATAATCAATAGATTATCAGTCTAACTATTTACCTTTCCTCTCTCTCACATTTCTTATACCCCCGGATTTGCTAATTTTGCGTTTGTGAAGGTAAAGGGTCCCCCTCTGGCTTTCTCCCAACTCATCAATAACAACCTAAAAACGCCATCTACCATGAGAATGTCGAAAGCTTCTTTTCTCTCGATTTTTTTCCTTGCAATCGGAATGCAGGCGACGGTAGCCTGCGGAAGCGATAATAATGATTCGCCGGATACGCCTCAGACAAGTGTCTCTGTGACTGTATCTCCGGATGCAATCACCCTCTCCCACGAAGCTGCATCTACACAGCTATCCGTTACTGCCGATGCCGATTGGGCTATCTCTACCGATGCTGACTGGGTCACTCTCCGTCCCTCCGGTGGAATTAAAAATGTCAGAACAGACGTTCAGATTTCTGTCAAGGCAAATGATACTATGGATGAGAGAAACGCATCTATCAATATCGTGTCAGGCGGAAAGACAGTCAAGACAGTCGCTCTTACTCAGGGTTATGTGATGAAAGCTACTTCTTCCGTATCATCTCTGACAATGGGAGGACAGGAAAGCTCTGTCTCACTGACCGTAACAGCTAATGCGGAATGGACTCTATCCTCTGATACCGACTGGATTTCGGCATCTCCTTCAAAAGGTGGGAAAGGGGATACTGATGTGGAGATAAAGGCAAGGGTGAACGATTCCTCCGACACAAGAAATGCCGTCATGAAACTTTCCTGCGGTGAGAACGTCTCCGAAATAAAAATCACTCAGCTCAGCGATGTCATCAATGCGCCTGAAGGTTATTCTCTGGTTTGGGCTGACGAGTTTAACGGTGGTCCCGGATTAGGCAGCGATTGGGTAGCGGAAAACTGGCCCGCAGGATATGTACACAATGAGTTGCAGATC
>JAIDPA010000183.1 GCA_029062985.1 Muribaculaceae bacterium | reverse complement strand
CAACTATTCCTCTAACCTTAAATCTAATACCATGAAAAACACGCTGCAAAGATAATAGAAATGGCGGTCAAATGCAAATTTTTTTAGTAGATTTTGCATTTAACCGCCTATTTTTTAGCTACAATTTTTAATTAAAAATATAGTAGTAGCATTTTGCTAATATAAAGCTCCATTGAGCTCTGTTAAGACGTAGTCCCGCTTACTAAAAGCTATAAGTATGTTAGCGACTCCTTAAGCCCTATCGAAGCTAAAATACCTCGAGCCTCGCGCCTTGAGCCTTGAGCCTTGAGCCTCGATCCTAATGCCTACCTCAATATCAGCATCGCATCTCCGTATGCTCCAAACTGATATTTCTCCTTCACGGCTATATTATATGCCTCCATGACGAGATCATATCCTCCGAAAGCTGCCACCATCATAAGCATCGTGCTCAACGGAAGATGCAGATTTGAGACAAGCGAATTGCAGACTGTGAAGTCATACGGAGGGAAGATAAACTTGTTTGTCCAGCCCTCGAAAGTCATCAGATGTCCGTTCATGCACACAGCTGTCGCAACTGCCCTGAGCACCGACGTGCCCACTGCGCAAACACTTGAATTCCTGTCTTTGGCTGCATTCACTATTTCAACCAGCTCCTCATTGACAAACATCTCCTCGCTGTCCATGCGGTGTTTTGTGAGGTCTTCCACATCAATATCCTTGAAATTGCCTCTGCCGCTGTGAAGAGTCAGGAATCCGCGTTCCACACCCTTGATTTCAAGGCGTTTCAGAAGTTCGCGACTGAAATGCAGTCCGGCTGCAGGAGCCATGACCGCACCTTCATTTTTTGCAAAGATACATTGATAGCGGTCTACATCGCTCTCTTCTGCCGGGCGCGTGATATATTCCGGGAGCGGCGTCTCACCCAAGGCATATAGCGCCTTCTTGAATTCATCATGCGGACCGTCATAAAGGAAACGCAGCGTGCGTCCCCGGGAAGTGGTGTTGTCAATCACCTCTGCCACCATCGAGTCGTCATCCCCGAAATATAGCTTATTGCCGATTCTTATCTTGCGTGCCGGCTCCACCAGCACATCCCAGAATTTATTCTCAACATTCAGCTCGCGCAGCAAAAACACCTCGATACGCGCTCCCGTTTTTTCCTTATTTCCATAAAGACGGGCAGGGAACACTTTTGTATCATTGAAAATCATCACGTCGCCATCATCGAAATAATTTATTATTTCCTTAAAGATGTGATGGCTTATCTCTCCGGTCTTGGCGTTGACCACCATCAGCCGACATTCGTCGCGCTCTTCAGAGGGATACTGGGCTATTAGATTGTCTGGAAGTTTAAATTTAAACTGTGAGAGTTTCATATTTCCGTTTATATTGACCGGGGTGGGATATCCAATCGCCCCCGGGGTTTATGTCTCAGTTGGCTGGAAATTCCAGCTCTGTTTCTGTTATTAGTTTCACTGCCTCATCAACACTCAGGCAGTCTTCCACCCTTACGTTGCCTACGCGTGTGCGGCGCAGAGCCGTCAGATGGGCGCCGCTTCCGAGTGCTTTTCCCAGGTCGCGGGCAAGAGCCCGGATATATGTGCCTTTGCTGCATACAATCCGGAGCTTCATCTCCTGACCTGAAAAATCAAGCAGCTCCATTTCCTTAATTTCAAGAGGTTTTGCCTTCAGTTCCACCTCCTTCCCTTTGCGGGCAAGATTGTAGGCTCTTTTACCCTCTATCTTTACTGCCGAGAAGACCGGGGGAACCTGCATGATCTTTCCGGTGAAATCTGGAAGGACCTGCTCGATGCTTTCCTTCGTCACGTGTTCCCAGGGATAAGTGGCATCTATTTCAGTCTCAAGATCAAAGCTGGGAGTTGTCGCCCCCAATCTTATAGTTGCTACATATTCCTTATCGCCTGCCTGAAGTTCGTCAATACGGCGCGTTGCCCTTCCTGTGCATATAAGCAGCACGCCCGTAGCAAGCGGGTCAAGAGTGCCGGCATGTCCCACCTTGAATTTCTTCACGTGAAGACGCCTCTGAATTGCCCCCCTGACACGCTTCACCGCATCGAACGACGTCCAGCCCAACGGCTTATCTATCAATATGGTTTCTCCTGTTATGAAATCCATGAATCCTCTGTCTTACCAACATAAACATACGATGCCCATCACTACGCAGTAGACGGCAAACCATATAAGTTTACCTTTTTTCACGAGATTAAGCATCCATTTACATGCACAGCAGCCTACAATGAAAGAAGCGAGGAAGCCGACGACGAGCGATACCACTCCGACAGCATTATCACCCTGAGCTGCCGGTTCTG
>JAIDPA010000182.1 GCA_029062985.1 Muribaculaceae bacterium | reverse complement strand
CTAAACCCTATACCCTCCCAATGCGAACCTTGGACCAGGATATCTCTCTTGCAAAGTGGACCGGACCAAACTCTGAACCAACTCCACAAATCATTGTAACATAGTCAGTAGCATGTCGAAAGTGTAGAAAATCTTGGTTCTTAAGCGAACCATAACTACATCTTTAGTAAAGAAAATAGCCATCCCCTGATCCCCTAATGTAAGTCTTTTTAAATGAAAGAGCCGTGGTTAGGGCATGGGTCTTTTTTATTTAAAATTGCAAACTTCAATCTTTATTATTACTTTTGACTCGAATTTTAACCTAAAATATCTTTACGATGAGAAACTTGACTTTAGGATTGCTGCTGGTCTCCACATTGGCTGCTTTCCCTGCAGATAATTACACTGTTGTCTCTCCCTCCGGTAGACTTAAGACAGTGATTGACGCCGGAGAAACGCTCTCTTATAGTATTAATCTCAATGACAATCCCGTTCTCGACCCCTCCCCCCTTTCAATGACGCTCGAAAACGGCAAGGTCTGGGGATTCAATCCCAAGGTAAAGAAAGTGGCTCGCAAAAGTGTGGATACTCTTGTCCCCTCCCCTTTCTATAGGGCTGAGAATGTCAAGGAATGTTACAATGCTGCCACTCTTGACTTCGAGGGGGGATGGAGTGTGGAATTCAGGGTCTATGACGACGGCGTGGCTTATCGCTTCATCTCGAATCAGAAAAAACCGCTTATCATAAAGGATGAAGGAGTGGAATATAATTTCCCTTCAGATGCCAAAGCATTCATACCATACGTTCTCCCTCGTAAGGATGATCCCTATTTCAATTCTTTCGAGAATGAATATACGGAAGTTAAACTCTCAGAAGTTGATAAAAATAAAATAGCATTCCTCCCTCTGGTGGTTGAGCTCGACGATAACGTAAAAGTCTGCATCACGGAATCTGATCTCGAGCAGTTCCCGGGGTTATATATGACAGCAGGTGATAATCCCAACGGCTTGAAAGGGAATCATGCCCCATATCCGAAAACTAAAAAACAGGGAGGACATAACGAACTGCAGCTGGTGGTGCAGGAACGCGAAAACTTTATAGCAAAAACCAATGGCAAGCGCGTCTTCCCCTGGCGCGTAGCTATCGTTACGGATAATTATTGCGACCTGGCTGCTTCCAATCTGTCCTATCTCCTGGCGTCCCCAAATCGTCTCTCTGACATCAGTTGGATAAAACCCGGGAAAGTGGCTTGGGACTGGTGGAACGCATGGAATATTATAGGCGTTGATTTCAAGACAGGGGTTAACAATGATACATATAAAAAGTATATTGACTTTGCTTCCGAAAATGGCATCGAGTATGTAATTCTTGATGAAGGCTGGGCAGTCAATAAGAAAGCTGACCTGATGCAGGTTGTGCCGGAAATTGATCTCGCCGAGATAATCGACTATGCGGATAAAAAAAATGTGGGCATAGTGCTTTGGGCTGGTTATTATGCTTTCGACCGCGACATGGAGAATGTCTGCAAACATTATTCCGACATGGGTGTGAAAGGTTTTAAGGTCGACTTCATGGATCGTGACGATCAGGAAATTGTTGATTTCGTTCACCGTGCTTCTGCGACTGCCGCAAAATATAATCTCTTCCTCGACCTTCATGGAATGTATAAGCCCGCCGGTCTTAACCGAACATATCCAAATGTGCTTAATTTTGAAGGGGTAAACGGTCTGGAGCAGATGAAATGGAGCGATGGGAAGCTGGATCAGATGAAATATGATGTCATGATACCTTATATTCGTCAGGTTGCCGGTCCGATGGACTACACTCCGGGCGCTATGAAAAATGCCACCAAATCTTCCTATCATGCCAACTATTACGAGCCTATGAGCCAGGGCACACGCTGCCACCAGCTCGCTTTATTTACTATCTACGACTCCCCTTTCACAATGCTGTGCGACACTCCATCCAATTATGACGCAGAGCCGGAAAGTCGTGATTTTATTTCCTCAATTCCAACCACCTGGGATGAAACCCGTATTATCGACGGTGCAATGGGAGAATATATCATCACAGCCCGTAGGAAAGGGGATAAATGGTATGTGGCAGGTATCACTGACTGGACTCCTCGAGAAATAAAACTTGATCTTTCATTCCTCGCAGACGGTAGCCATAAGGCTATCCTCTTTAAAGACGGAGTCAATGCCGAGCGAAATGCACGCGACTATAAGAAAGAAAATCTGACTGTCGGAAATTCCGATATTCTTGATATTTCTCTTGCTCCGGGAGGGGGCTTTGCCATGATTATAGATTGAATCCGCAAGCCTCCTGCAAATAGCGGCTATAAAACTTATCCGCTTATTTATGTGTTAAAGAAAAAAGTGTTAATTTTGCACCCAAGTAATTTTTCCGGAGGCACACGCTTCCGGCTCTCCCGCTTTTTTTACCTGCCATGCTCCGGCGCTTAAACCATTTGAAAAATGAAAAACCTCGTTATAGTCGAGTCTCCTGCCAAGGCTAAGACAATTGAAAAATTTCTCGGCAAAGACTTTACTGTCATGTCGAGCTACGGACATATCCGCGACCTTCAGAAACACGGCTTCAGTATTGATATTGATGCCGGGTTTGAACCTATCTATGAAATACCGGACGATAAAAAAGAATTGGTAAAAAAGCTGAAAAAAGCTGCTAAGGAAGCTGACACCATCTGGCTCGCTTCGGATGAGGACCGCGAAGGAGAAGCCATTGCTTGGCATCTTGCCGAGGTGCTCAGCCTTGATCCTGCCACTACCAAGAGAATTGTCTTCCATGAGATTACGAAACCGGCAATCCTGGAGGCAATCAAGAATCCGCGCACAATTGACATTGACCGCGTGAATGCCCAGCAGGCGCGAAGAGTGCTCGACCGTATCGTCGGATTTGAACTCAGCCCCGTCCTTTGGAAAAAAATAAAACCTGCTCTTTCCGCCGGACGTGTGCAAAGTGTGGCAGTGCGTCTCCTCTGCGAACGTGAACTTGAAATTGAAGCTTTCAATCCTGAACCTTTCTTCCGCGTCAACGGTATCTTCTCGGAAAAGGGTGAAGACAGAATAATCAAAGGGGAACTGACCCGCCGTCTCTCATCATCGGAAGATGCTCTCAAGTTGCTGGAGGATTGTAAGGATGCCACATTTAAAGTGGCAGACGTAGCGGTGAAACCTCTCAAACGTTCCCCCTACCCTCCGTTTACGACCTCTACCCTTCAGCAGGAAGCTTCCCGCAAACTCGGACTGTCTGTCAATCAGACCATGATGATTGCCCAGAATCTCTATGAGGACGGAAAAATCACATATATGCGTACTGATTCCACCAATCTTTCAGATATGGCTCTGGCTACTATCGCCGACACCATAAAGAAAGATATGGGAGAGGAATATCTGAAAATACGCCATTATCACACTCATTCCAAAGGCGCTCAGGAAGCTCACGAAGCTATCCGCCCGACTTATATAAGCAATAAGACTATCGACGGCACCCCTCAGGAGAAAAAACTTTATGAGCTGATCTGGAAACGTGCAGTCGCCTCTCAGATGGCAGATGCTGAAATTGAAAAGACCAATGTTGATATCCATATCGACAAGGGTAGCTCTATGGTAAAAGCAGAGACGGCGGATAACGATGATATAGTGTTCCGCGCAGAGGGTGAAGTGGTGAAATTCGAGGGATTCCTGAAAGTCTGGAAAACCGAGAATGTGCGTCATCAAGAATTTGTAGAGCTCCCTCCTTTAAAAACGGGCGACCGCCTGAATGCTACCGAAATCACGGCAACTGAAAGATTTACCCAGGCGCCTGCCAGATATACAGAGGCTACTCTTGTGAAAAAAATGGAGGATCTCGGCATCGGACGTCCGTCAACGTATGCGCCTACCATCTCCACAATCCAGGCACGCGATTATGTAAGACGTGGAGAAAAAGAGGGCGTAAAGCGCGATTATGAGGTGGTGCGTCTCTATGACGGTAAAATCTCAAAAGAGATTCTCACAGAGACCACAGGCAGTGAGAAAGGGAAACTTGTCCCGACTGATGTCGGTATGGTTGTGAATGCATTTCTGACTGAATATTTCCCTGATATTCTTGATTATAATTTCACAGCCAAAGTTGAAGAAAAATTCGATGATATTGCCGAAGGTCAACTTCCCTGGCAAAATGAGATTTCTGATTTTTACGGTAATTTCCATCCTGAAATTGAACGTATCAATGCACTCAGGATGGAGCGGAAGGTGGGCGAGCGTCTATTAGGCAACCATCCTGAGACGGGAAAACCGGTATCAGTAAAAATAGGAAAGTTCGGTCCGGTGGTTCAGATAGGTGATGCTGCTGATGAGGAGAAGCCCCTTTTTGCCTCTCTGCTTGCCGACCAGAGTATGTCGTCAATTACTCTTGAGGAAGCCCTTAAACTTTTTGAACTTCCACGTAAAGTGGGAGAGATTGATGGCGTCCCTGTCACGGCTGCCATAGGACGTTTCGGTCCGTACGTAAAATACGGGAATATGTTTGTCTCCATCCCCAAGGATCTTACTCCACAAGGAATCAATATAGAAGAAGCGGCTGCCCTCATCGCTAAGAAAAAAGAAGATGAAGCCAACCGCCTGATAAAGACTTTCCCGGAGATGGAGGGGCTTGAAGTGCTTAACGGCAGATTCGGACCCTACCTTGCCTATAAGCCGGAGGGAGCAAAAAAGGCAGTCAACTATAAGATTCCAAAAACCACCGATGCTGCTTCCCTGACATTCGAGGAGGCGAAAAAACTTATGGAGTCGCAGCCGGCGGGAGCAAAGAAGACCACCCGCAAAAGCGCGAAGGGGAAGTAATCTTCAATCAGCTGAGATATGGCGCGTGACCTTATCGGACGATATGTCTGGATCGTTGATACTCTCACCCGATATGAAAAATTGTCGAGAAAGGAGATAAACCGTCTCTGGATGCTCAGCCCTTTTTCTGAGGGAGAACCCCTGCCGGAACGTACTTTCTATAATTACCGGCGCAATATTGAGAAGAATTTCAATATCGATATAGCTTGCGACAGCCAGGGCAACTATTATATCGACACGGATAGCTCGCCGCGCAACCGCTCATTCACAAATCTGATTCTTGACTCCTATGCCGTCAGCAGCGCGTTGAAGGAGAGCAGCATCCCTGATGACCGTGTGGAGATTGAAGACGTCCCCTCGGCTCGCGAATTTCTTCCGATAGTGCTGGATGCAATGAAAGGGGGAAACCGTCTTAACATAACCTACGCAGGATTCAATCGCTCGCGTGCCGAAAGAAATATCGTTTTCTGTCCGTACTTTGTGAAAAGGTATAAGCAGAGATGGTATATGATAGGGCTGAAGGTGAAAGATAAAGGGATAAGAACCTATGCTCTTGACCGTATAAGGGAAATGAAGATGCTGACCGAGACTTTCACAATGCCTGCGAATTTCGAGCCTGATAAACTGTTTGGCAATATCGTAGGAGTGACCACTTCGGAAGCAGCCGTGAAGACAGTCAGACTGCAGACCACCCCTACACAGGCAAAATACTTCCGTGCGCTCCCTTTGCATCGTTCCCAGCAGGAACAGGTGACAGATTCATATTCCATCTTCACCTACAGGCTGAAGCTTAACTATGAGCTGGCTCATGAGATTCTCGCTCTGGGTCCGGCAGTCAAGGTGCTTGAACCTCCGGAGCTGAAGGCGATGGTAGTCACTCAGCTTAAGGAGACATTGGCTCTATATGAAAGTCCGGGAGAGAAAAGGGAAAGCCCTACGGAATAGAGAAGTTAATCTCACAAAACTGACACTGGAAAACTGACAACGACAGACATGAGAACACCTGAAAATACACACTCCGGAATAAGCGAGCGAGGGAACAGACTCCTCCGCCAGCATGCCATATCCACACTATCGTCTGTCAAAGAGGGTCTGGCTGCCATCAACGCACTCTCAGGAGCTGCGATGACTCTTTTTGCAGTCACTCCCGAAGGACTCCTTGCCGGGACAGTCACAGACGGTGACATACGGCGCGCCATTATTTCGGGCATAGGGCTTGACGACACTCTGGAGAAGGTGATGCACAAGGATTTCTTAGCGGCAAATCCGGACGATGATCTTTGCCTTACAATTGCTGAGGGTCGGCGTCGGCGACTTTCTTTATTACCTGTCGTCGAAAGCGGGCATATCGTCGATATAATTGACCTTCAGTCTGTCAAGACATTTCTTCCCATTGATGCTGTCCTGATGGCAGGAGGTAGAGGAGAACGCCTGCGGCCGCTGACTCTCACCACCCCCAAACCTCTGCTTGAAGTCGGCGGAAAACCGATTATCGACTATAATATAGAAGAGCTTGAATCTTGTGGGGTGAAAAACATATTTGTCACAGTCAACTATCTTGCTGAACAAATCATCGAACATTTCGATAAGCGTAAGGGAAATGCAATCGTAGAATGTATCCTTGAGCCCAAACGTCTCGGCACAATAGGCTCGCTTGCCCTTATCGACAGTTTCACCAGTGAGGATGTCCTCCTGATGAATTCTGACCTGCTTACAGGGATAGATTTCGAAGCGTTCTATCTCAAGCATAAAAGAAGCCATGCCGACGTAACTATGGCAGCCGTGCCTTACACAGTGTCTGTGCCTTTCGCAATCCTCCATCTGGAAGGAGAAAGAGTAATCGGACTCGAAGAGAAACCTACCTACAACTATTTTGCCAATGCGGGCGTTTATCTAATAAAAAGGGATCTACTCAAGCGCATTGTGAAAGGAGAATTTCTCGATGCTCCCGATTTTGTGGAAAATATTATTTCAGACGGGGGCAAAGTGGAATGTTTTCCCGTGCAGGGCACCTGGATAGACATAGGCTCTCCCGACGACTACAGACATGCAAATGAAATGATGAGCCATAGTCTTCTGAAAAAATAAGGACATTACATAGGGAGAGCATTTCAATTATTCATAACCTCCTCAAAGATTAAAAGTTATGGCAGAATCAAATTTTATAGATTACGTTAAGATACTGTGCCGCTCCGGAAAGGGAGGTGCAGGCAGCCGACATTTTCATAGAGCTAAATATGTGCCCAAAGGGGGTCCGGACGGTGGCGACGGTGGTCGCGGCGGCCATATCATCCTTAAAGGGAACAGGCATTTATGGACACTTCTCCCCTTGCGTTATCAGCGCCATGTATTCGCTACCGACGGACAAAGCGGAGGCGCCGGCAGATCATTCGGTAAAGACGGAGAAGACCGCATCATAGAGGTGCCGGTCGGAACCGCCGTCTTTGATGCTGAGACCGGAGAGTTTATCACAGAGATTACCGAAGACGGACAGGAAATAAAACTCCTGAGAGGAGGAAAAGGAGGGTTAGGCAACTGGCATTTCGCCACATCCACTAATCGCGCACCCCGTTATGCGCAGCCGGGACAACCGGCTATTGAGAAGGCGGTGATTCTGGAGCTTAAACTTCTTGGAGATGTCGGACTCGTGGGTTTCCCTAACGCCGGGAAATCTACCCTTCTGTCAGCTATGTCGGCAGCTAAACCCAAAATCGGCGACTACCCTTTCACAACTATGGAACCGAGTCTGGGAATCGTAAATTACAGGGGCGACAAATCGTTTGTAATGGCTGACATACCGGGAATTATAGAGGGAGCAAGCGAAGGTAAAGGTATAGGGCTGCGTTTCCTACGTCATATCGAGCGCAATGCCGTGCTTCTATTCCTGATACCGGCTGACAGCGATAATATTAAAAGGGATTATGAAATTCTGCTCAATGAACTTAAGGAATTTAATCCCGAACTCATGGATAAGAGTCGTGTACTCGCAATTTCAAAGTCGGATATGCTTGACGATGAACTGCGTGAGGAGCTGTCAAAAGAGTTGCCGGAAGGTGTCCCTACAGTATTTATTTCAGCTGTTACAGGGCAGGGACTGACTGAATTGAAGGATATTCTATGGAGAGAGATTAATTCGGAAGAGAATCAGGCTAAGGCGACAATGACCCACCGTAATCTTGACGTGCGTCATCGTGTGGAGGAGGAGGATGAATTCATATTCCACCAGGATGATGAAATTGAAGATGAGCTTCCTCTCGATGATGAGGATTGGGAAGATGAGTTCTGGGACGAAGAAGACAAAGTAAATGGATAAGCCGCTTGAAATAAACCTTCATAAGATATTACGCGATCGTCTTCCGGAGAAGACATCGCGTTTTTTGCCGGGTTTCATGATTTCCGCTCTGGAAAGAATAATCCATCAGGATGAACTCAATGAGATGCTGAGGGTAACATTTCCGGCAAGAGGGTCTGCTTTTGCACGCAAGATTCTGGAACATCTCGGGATTGAGGTGGAGGTGAAAGGGATGGAAAATCTGAAAGAGGGGCAACGCTATATGTTTGCCTCCAATCATCCGTTGGGCGGACTCGACGGTATTGCCCTCATTGCCGTGCTCGGTGAGAAATACGGTGATGACGGGATACGCTTCATGGTGAATGATATGCTCATGAATGTGGAACCCCTGCGCGATGTCTTTCTCCCGATAAACAAATTCGGGAGTCAGGGAAGAGAAGCCGCCAAGGCTATCAACGCTGCATTGGAGTCTGACATGCAGGTGCTGCAATTTCCGGCAGGACTCGTATCGCGTCTGCATGAGGACGGGAGTATTTCTGATTTGACCTGGCAGAAAGCATTTGTCAGCAAAGCTATCGAGACAGGGCGCGAGATTGTGCCGATACGTTTTGAGGGACTTAACAGCAGCCGATTCTATAAGGCAGCCCGCTGGCGTAAGAAACTGAATATTAAGGTAAACATAGAACAGGTGCTCCTGCCGGGTGAGGTTTGCCGAGCACGAGGGAGCCGTTATCGCATCATCATCGGCAAGCCGGTAAGCGTCAGGGAACTGAAAGCACAGGGATTGCCCCCTCTTGCCTTGGCAGCGAAATTGCGCCGCGATGTCTACAACCTGAAATAAACTCCTGTTCTAAATCTAAAAGTCAATTAAAAATATGGCTATTCCTCCTTTCACTATATCAGCAAAAGCAATCAATCTCATAGCTGATATTTCCGCTCTTATAGAACGCCATAATATTGCACTTGAAGGGGAAAATGCCTTGAAATTGCGTAAGATAAACCGTATCAAAACCATTCACTCTTCACTTGCTATTGAAGGAAATACCCTTAGTGAAGATGAGGTAAAGGATATAATCAACGGAAAACAAGTTGTAGCTCCTATCCGTCAAATTCAGGAAGTCAAAAATGCGATTAGTGTTTACGATATTTATTCTCGGCTAAATCCCTTTTCAGAAAAAGATTTACTGAAAGCGCATGGTATTATGATGAATGCATTGACAAAGGATGCAGGTAAATATCGTAATGGCGGAGTCGGTGTTTTCGGAGAGAGAGGATTGATACACATGGCACCACCTCCACAAATTGTGCCTGAACTTATGGGAAACCTTTTCCAGTGGCTAAAAAATTCAAAAGACCATCTTTTGATTCGTTCATGTGTATTCCATTATGAATTTGAGTTTATTCATCCCTTTTCTGACGGAAACGGACGCACAGGACGACTGTGGCAATCTTTGATTCTTGGAAAGCTGAACCCGTTGTTTGAATATCTTCCGGTCGAAAATATGGTGTATGCCAATCAGGAGGAATATTACAATGCGATTGCCGAATCAACTAAGGAGGGTCAATCCGGACCTTTCATTGACTTCATGCTAAATGAAATTCTAACCGCTTTAAAAAATAATATAAAAGAAAAAGTACCCAATAAAATACCCAATAAAATACCCAATAAAGTACCCAATAAAATACCCGATAAAGTACCCAATAAATCCGAGCTATCCATTCTTACTCTTCTAATAGACAATCCTCACCTTACACGCATAGACATAGCCCATAAAACCGGACTTTCTGAAAACGGAGTCAAGAGAATACTCGCCAACATGAAGTCCCGGGGATGGATAGAGCGTAAAGGAAGTAACAAGACCGGCTATTGGATAGTCAACATTTGGTAATCTTTTGAAAAAATAATATATTTGCAGAAAATAAGATCGAAATGAGGCAGACGAAAATTATAGAAAAAATACGTCAAATAATGCAAAAGTATTTCCCGGAAGCACGAACTGTTCTTTATGGTTCGCAGGCTCGAGGGAACGCCACACCTTCGTCTGATATTGATCTTCTTATCTTGCTCCCTGATACATATCAGGGTTATAATTTCGTCAACCGCCGTAATGAAATAATGGATTCCCTATATGATATAGAAATTGAGGAGGGAATTCGTGTATCCCCACTTGTTCTCATTAATAAAATTTGGGAAGAACGCATATCCCAATTCTCCCTTAACGTCCGAAGAGAAGGCATAACACTATGACAGCCGATCTTGACGAAAAATCCCGTAACGAAATGATTGTCTACCGTCTCGAAAAATGTGATGAGGCATTAAAGGAGGCTGATTATCTTATAGCCGGCGGTTTTTATAGTACGGCTGTTAACCGCCTATACTATGCATGCTATTATGCAATCGCTGCCTTACTTTTGAAAAACTATATAACAGCACAAACTCATGCCGGAGTTAAGTCCATGCTGTCATTACATTTTGTGAGGACAGGTAAACTCAACGTTAATATTGCCAAGGACTTCTTCCGGTTATTTGATTTGCGCCATAATAATGATTACGATGATTTCTCATTTTGCGATAAAGAGACCGCTCTCGATCTGAGACCAAGATCTGCAATAGTCATTAAAACTATAAAGGCGCTCATTAAAGAATAAGAATTTTTTGTGATGTAGTGAGATATTGGCGGTTCTCATAATTCAAGTAATTTCCTTGCGCTATGTTAAAATTATGCCATATTTGCGAGACGTAATTTTACGCAGTGCATTGCGTAAAATGTAAGGTCATGTATCAACGCTCAGAATACCAGATAATTAATCCCGATTGAAAGAACCTCGAAGATTTATTCAAGTGGTAATGGGACCGCGTTAGGCAGGAAAATCTACTGTTGTGAAGTAAATACGGTATTTGTGAAGTTAAGGAAATTTTAGTGATTTTGTCACCACGGTAATAATTACAGCGGTGACAAAGTATGAGTCAGCAACGCAACTACGACCACAAAGAATTTTTGGAGAAAGTAGACCACATCAAAACAAGCATCCTATCGAAGTATAATATTGAAACGCGTCTGTTTACTTTGGAAGAAATGTAAATTACACAAAATCATGATAAATACAAGTAAAAACCACACAAATCGTAGGGTTCAATCTGAGAAAAACCACACAAATCGTAGGGTTCAATCTGAGAAAAACCACACAAATCGTAGGGTTCAATCTGAATAAATCTACACAAATCCGATGATTCAACGTGAATGCTTGTACCATCCTCAAAAAGTAGACACTAAAAAATTTGATTAATATTTAGACAGAGAGATTAGATGCAGACATACGGCGCAGTTTAAGTATCTGAGATTGGGGAATGGAAAATAGACCCCGCGGTAACGTTTTTCAAGTGTCAATTTTTAAATTTTCAATTTTCTGATTAATTTTGCAGTCTGAATGCCCGGTGGGCTTCAAAAAGCAACACCAACAACCATCAGACGTGGAAACAAAATATATTTTCGTGACGGGCGGCGTTGTGTCGTCATTAGGAAAAGGGATTATCTCTTCATCGCTGGCAAGGCTCCTTCTATCAAGAGGGTACAGAGTCACTATCCAGAAATTTGACCCCTATATCAACATTGACCCCGGCACCCTCAACCCTTACGAGCATGGAGAATGCTATGTTACGGTTGACGGACATGAGGCAGACCTTGACCTCGGTCATTATGAAAGGTTCACCAATATCCAGACAACACGTGCCAACAACGTCACTACCGGCAGAATCTACCAGACAGTGATTGACAAGGAACGTCATGGTGATTATCTCGGAAAGACGGTTCAGATCATTCCTCACATCACCGACGAAATCAAGCGCTGCGTAAAGAAGCTGGGCAACACCGGAAAATATGATTTTGTCATCACTGAGATAGGAGGCACTGTCGGCGACATCGAGTCGACACCCTATCTGGAAGCAGTAAGGCAATTGCGCTGGGAACTGGAGAAAGACGCCTTGTGTATCCACCTCACCTACGTCCCCTATCTTAAGGCTGCCAAGGAGCTCAAGACGAAACCCACGCAACACTCAGTCAAGATGCTTCAGCAAGCCGGTATCCAGCCTGATATCCTCATCCTGCGCACAGAGAAAGAACTTCCCGCATCAATGTGCCGGAAAGTGGCTCAATTCTGTAATGTCTCCCCTCGAGCCGTGATTCAGAGTCTGGACGCACCAACAATTTACGAGGTGCCCCTCATGATGCATTCACAAGGACTTGACAGCATAGTGCTTGAAAAGACAGGACTTCCGGCAGACGGAGAACCCGACCTCAAGGGATGGAACCATTTCCTTCATAAACTGGAAAATGCCACAGAGGAAATACGCATAGCGCTTGTCGGGAAATATGTGGAGCTTCAGGACGCCTACAAATCAATCAGCGAATCCTTGAGTCACGCAGCTGCATATTGCGATAAAAAGCTGCGTCTTGTATATGTTCACTCTGAAAAAGTAAATGAGCAGAATGTAGAGGAGAAGCTGAAGGATATGGACGGAGTCATTATCGCTCCCGGATTCGGACAAAGAGGAATTGAGGGAAAATTCGTTGCCTTGAAATGGTGTCGCGAAAATGATGTCCCGACATTCGGCATCTGCCTCGGAATGCAATGTATGGTGATTGAATATGCCCGTAATGTGCTTGGTCTCGAACATGCCAATTCCACAGAAATGGACCCCTCGACTCCCTACAACGTCATTGACCTCATGGAAGAGCAGAAAAGCATCTCCAACATGGGAGGCACCATGCGACTGGGAGCTTATGCCTGCGAACTTGCGCCTGACTCACTTGCTGCCAAAGCATACGGCACGACAAAAGTGACTGAAAGGCATCGTCATCGCTTTGAATTCAACGAGGATTTCAGACCTCTTTTTGAAAAGGGAGGAATGAGATGCGTCGGTGAAAACCCCGACACTCATCTGGTGGAGGTGGTGGAAGTGCCCGGCAAACGTTGGTTTGTAGGGACACAGTATCATCCGGAATATCAAAGCACGGTGTTGCAGCCCAACCCACTGTTTGTGGCATTCATAAAAGCCGCCATTGCTTTTGAGCATGAGCGGAAAGAAACAGAAAACGACTAACCGACAAACCAAAACAACAGAAAACAGAAAGTAATGGATAAGAACACCGGCATCGGATTGCTGCTTATGGCAGCGGTGTTTTTCGGCTTCATGTGGCTCTCTCCCAAAAAGGAGGCAGTTCCCGAAGAGGAGGAGAATGTAGCCCAGACCGTTCAGCAGCCTGCCTCTACAGACTCGCTGACTGCCACCGAACAGGAGTGGCTTGTAAAAAATATCATCCTTAACGGAGAGACTGTGGTCCTTCCTGACAGCACTCATGCATCACGCCTAAAGGACGCCAACATCGACCTGACAGTAGCCGGGAATAAAGTGAACGGCACAGTCAAGGTCAACGGAAAGATTCTTGACTGGGAAGACGTCTGCAAGGCTGATCTGAAAAAGATGTCTATGGCAGAACAACGCAAGGCAATTGAGGCTGTGCGCGTTGCGTCTACCTCTATGGGTCGTTACGGAAAATTTGCACGCTTCCTTAATGGATCTGATTCTATAGTGAAAATAGAAAATGACGTCATCAAACTTCAGCTTAGCGCCAAATCAGGTTCAATCACACGTGCAGAGCTCAAGAAATATGACACTGAATACACCCCTGATGAAAGTCAGAAACGCAAGGAGAAAGTGGTGATTTTCGAAGACTCAACCAACTCTTTCAGTTTCCAGCTCCCCCTCCCCCAGCCTGTCAGCACTGCCGACCTTTACTTCACCCCCGAAGTGGTCAATGATTCAGTGGTCAGAATGCTGCTGCCAATGGAGGGTGATGCCTTCTGGGGAATAGAATATACTCTTCCTAAAGGAGATTCCTATGTAGTAGGCATCAAAATTGTGCAGAAAGACATGACGCATGTGATAGAAAGCAATAACCGCAACCTCATTGTCAACTGGAGCCAGGATCTTATACGCCAGGAGAAAGGAAAAATGTTTGAGGAACGCAACTCCGCTCTCTATTATAAGTTTGCCGGAGGTTCGGTAGAAAATCTTTCCGAAAATAAAAATGATAAGGAGGAGCGTCAGGCAAAAGTGAGATGGATAGGATTCAAGAATCAGTTCTTCTCTTCTGTGCTCGTGGCTGAGCGTCCGTTCAATACGGCTGATTTCGAGTCGACAGTGCTTAAGAACAAGCCTTATTTCCTGAAGAGTTTCTCAACGGAGGCAGTCTCCAACGATTATGACTGGAACTCACCGACACCGGTCTCCTACTCTCTCTTTATCGGACCTAACCTCTACCCTCTTCTGTCTGATCTTGACCGCCATACCGTAGCCAATGAAGACCTCAAGCTGACAAAGCTGATTCCTCTCGGATGGTCAATATTCAGATGGATCAACACTGGAATCGTTATTCCTATCTTCAACTTCCTCGGCTCATTCATCTCCAACTATGGCATAATAATCCTTATTATGACCATCTTCATCAAGCTCGTGCTCTTCCCGCTGACGTATAAGAGCTTCATGAGCCAGGCGAAGATGAGGGTGCTTGCTCCGGATATCAAGGCTATCAATGACAAATATCCCGGGAATGAAAATGCCATGATTCGCCAGCAGAAGACTATGGCTCTTTATAACAAAGCAGGGGCAAACCCGATGTCAGGCTGTCTTCCTATGCTTCTTCAGATGCCGATTCTTTTCGCCATGTTCTCTTTCTTCCCTTCAGCTATTGAGCTGCGCGGACAAAGTTTCCTCTGGGCGAAAGACCTTGCAGCTCCTGACGCTATAATTTCATGGAGCGGCAATATCCCTCTCATAACGGAATATTTCGGCAATCACATCTCGCTCTTCTGTCTGCTTATGACAATCACCAATATTGTCTACACCCGCATCAATATGCAGAACTCACAGGGACAGATGCCGGGCATGAAATGGATGATGTATCTGATGCCTCTCTTCTTCATGGTCTTCTTCAATAACTATGCAGCCGGTCTGTCCTACTATTACTTCCTTTCGCTGCTTATCACTATAGCCCAGACCTACGCTTTCCGTTTCTTTGTCAAGGAGGAAGACGTCAGGAAGGTGATGGCTGAGAACGCCAAGAAACCGAAGAAGAAAAGCGGCTTCATGGCGCGTCTCGAAGAGATGCAGAAGCAGCAGCAGGCAATGCTCCGCGAGCAGCAGAAGCGCAATAAAAGATAACGCGCAGCAAGGTTTGCAGTGTCAGACAACAGGCTTATAGGATTTAATGGTTTCACAAGATTTATAAGCCTTCAAAAAATATTCAGATGAAAGATTTACGCACCATAAGAATCTTTCTCGCCATTCTGTTCTTCGTTTTCGCCGTGGCTTATCTTGCTATAAGCCCGACACTTCATCCGATTGCCAGAGTGGTGGCAAAGCTACAGATCATTCCCTCTCTGATTGCAGTCGGGATGGGGGCTCTCTTGCTATGGTTTGCGCTGACTTTCATTTTCGGACGTATATATTGTTCTACGGTCTGTCCCGTAGGGACGTTTCAGGATGCTGTCATTCTGCTCAGACGACGTCTGGGCAGAAAACAGCGTCCTTTATCTTTTCGGAGTCCGACTCCGATGAGGTATCAGGTCGCAGTCATTTTTTTCGTATGTCTTTTCATAGGAGTGACGGTGGTGCCTTTCTGGCTTGAGCCGTGGAGCATCATGCGCAACATTTGCGGTGCGATTCATCCCTCGGCACAGGCTGAGACCTGGATTGAGCTTGGCATCGGAATGACGACAGGCATACTTGCCGGAGTAGTTTCGGCAATCCTGCTGGCGGTATGCGCCATTTTCACCGGGCGCGGATATTGCACGGAAATATGTCCTGTAGGCACTGCCCTGGGTCTTCTGAGTGATTACACCCTGCTTCATATAGAGATAGACCCTGATAAATGCATCAACTGCATGAAATGTGAGGATGTATGTGAAGCCCACTGTATAAAGGTAGTAAGCCGATATGTAGACAATTCCCGCTGCATCCGATGTTTCGACTGTCTGAAAGTATGCCCTAATGACGCCATACGCTATCAAATGCAACGTAACCGTCGCGGCACACCCCTTGTCAACAAGGTGGGAGAAGCTAAATAGGCGTTAGGCGCGAGGCTCAAGGCTCCTCAGGGCTCAAGGCTCGGCGGGAAGGAGTTACTCCGAAAGTTCCATGGGCAAAAAGGCTATCACAATTTTCAAATTTCAATTTTCAAGTTTCAATTTAAATTTAAATCTCTCCCTTCCTTTATCTCCTAAACGATACTTGAAATAATAAAAAATCAGTCAATGAAAGAATATAAAGCTCTCCTGCGCCATATTCTTGAGAATGGTCATCGTAAGGAAGACCGTACAGGCACAGGCACAATATCTACATTCGGATATCAGATGCGTTTTGACCTCTCCAAAGGTTTTCCACTACTGACCACAAAAAAAATTCACCTCAAAAGTGTCATTCATGAGCTTCTATGGTTTCTTGCAGGCGATACAAATGTGAAATATCTGCAAGATAATGGAGTGCGCATCTGGAATGAATGGGCAGACCCGGATGGTTCCCTCGGTCATATCTATGGCTATCAGTGGAGGTCATGGCCTGACTATAAGGGGGGATTCATCGACCAGATTTCAGAGGCAGTGCGTAGTATAAAGGAAAATCCTGACTCCCGGCGGATAATTGTCAGCAGCTGGAATGTGGCAGATCTCGACAATATGAATCTTCCTCCTTGCCACACGCTGTTTCAATTTTATGTAGCAGACGGCAAACTCTCGCTTCAGCTTTATCAACGCAGCGCCGATTCTTTCTTAGGAGTACCGTTCAACATTGCCAGTTACGCTCTGCTGACGATGATGGTGGCACAGGTCTGCGGTCTGCAACCCGGAGAATTTATCCACACCTTAGGCGATGCTCATATCTATTTAAATCATCTTGAGCAGGTACACACACAACTTGAACGTGATGAACGCCCGCTCCCTGTCATGCACCTCAATCCGGAAGTCAAAGATCTATTTGCTTTCCGATATGAAGATTTCACACTGACAGATTATAATCCCCATCCTGCCATAAAAGGTCAGGTCAGTGTGTGACACAACTAAAATCCTAATGACGGGTATACACCCCGGAACTATAAATTTCGACAATATCAGAAGATAAATTATCTTCACAAAACTTCATATTTAATTCACTTTTGATTCACAAAAGTTCACGCTTCAGTCGTATAATTCGCTATTAATAAACAGTTTAAGAAATATCATACCGGAAGTGAACTTTTGTGAATCAAAATATTTATAGTCAAATCCAAAATATTTTTGTAAGTTTGCATTCCCGAGGATATGGGGGACATATCTCTCAGTCTGTCAATATAATTATATAATTTTGATGAAACATGTTTCTGACAGTCTCAGTAGAAAGCGACCTTCAGCAAACGGAAATACGACCACCATTTTCTGACACACCGGCTATTCAGAAATAATTCAGTTGTTCGCATCTCAGTCTCAAATTATTAAATTATATTCTATGATTCAATTTTCAGAAGCGAGAGTTGAATGGTATGAGGGTGCTTATGCTTTTCCTCGTACCAAATAGGTTTAGCTTATGAAGTAACCTATAGGTTGAGCTTATGAAATCAAAGAATAATTAATCGAAACAGGTAGTTAAATGAATGTTATAATGATGATTCGACGGGGTTGTGATAGCTCCGTCGATTTTTTATTGGCAGTGAGTAAGATTGTCATATTCCCGGAGGGGCAAAAATATTAGTGCCTCGTCTCCCGACGAGGCACTAATCACGCTTTAATTGATATTTATCAGTTCCCTAATTTAAATTTACACCTAATTATCCATAAGTCAGTTCCCGACTAATAAGAATAATGCCTACAAATATATTTATACTGCTTATTGCGATTTTGTACTCATACATTTGTAATCAAAACAGGAGTTGAAAACCTCATTATAACTACATTTTGCCACTCAATGTCCTGTTTTGACATTGCAAAATTACTACTTCTTTATTTTATTTCCAAATAATTTTTCATCTTTTTTAGAAAAATTTTTTAATCTCTTGAATTGTAGATATTAACAGACAAAGTGTCTCTAATAATAATTTCCAGTCCCCCATAATATATTCACTTCTCGACCCATTTCTGCATATTTTTTTTATATTATCCTCAACTATCATGAATTATTATTAATTATGTTTGTGCTCTCAATAAAAATCGCTAATTTTGGCAATTATTTCTCAGCGTTCTGCTTTTTGGTGAACTAATTCCAACACCTGTCAAATCTTTAATCTACTTTTTCATATATGAAGGTTTTAAAGTTTGGAGGCACTTCAGTCGGAACTGTCGAAAGCCTTTCCAATGTCCGTAAAATTGTGGAGGAGACTCCCGGTAAAAAAGTGGTTGTCGTTTCTGCCCTCGGCGGAATCACTGACCTCCTGATAGCCACTGCACGGCTTGCTGTGGCTGATGATATCGCATATCTTGATAATTACGCCCGTATTGTCGAACGGCACGTCGCTGTCGTCGATGGCGTCATACCCCCTTCCAAACGAGACGCCACCTATGCGCTGGTGAAGATGATGCTTGACGAACTTGGAAATATCTACAAAGGAGTCATGCTCCTTCACGATCTGTCTCAACGTGCGCTTGACATTATTGTAAGCTACGGTGAGAGACTCTCAAGTGTGATTGTCGCAAATATGATTAAGGGTGCCACCCACTTTGACTCACGAACCTTCATACGCACCAAGGAGGGGCCACACGGTTCTCGCGAACTTGATTCTGCCCTCACAAACAGCCTGATACAAGAGAAAGTCTGTGCATACGACTGGACTACGGCTGTCATGGGCGGTTTTATTGCTTCCGACACTAAAGGAGAAGTGACAAATCTTGGAAGAGGAGGAAGCGACTACACCGCTGCAATTATGGCTGCCGCCCTGGATGCGGATGCTCTTGAAATCTGGACTGATGTCGACGGTTTCATGACGGCTGATCCTCGCGTCATCGATAATGCCTACGTCATTGACGAACTCACGTTCATCGAAGCCATGGAGCTTTGCAACTTCGGCGCAAAGGTGATCTATCCTCCGACAATCTATCCTGTATATCATAAAAATATACCCATCTGGGTCAAAAATACTTTCAACCCCTCCGCTCCCGGCACCAGAATCACCAATGAAACACGCCACAATGGAAAGGCGATAAAGGGTATCTCCTCTATAAATGATACCTGTCTGGTCACAATCAGCAGCCCTTGCATGGTGGGTGTCATCGGTGTCAATTCACGCATTTTCAACGCTCTGACAAAGAAAGGTGTAAGTGTCTTCTTAGTGTCGCAGGCAGCCAGTGAGAACAATACCACTATCGCAGTCAGAAATGCTGACGCTGATCTTGCTGTGCACACCCTTCAGGAAGAATTTGCTGCCGAACTCGCTTCCGGCACATTCAACGAAGTCAAGGCTGAGCGTGACCTGGCTACCGTAGCCGTCGTGGGTGAAAATATGAAACACACCACCGGACTTGCCGGCAAACTCTTCAATACCGTAGGCAGAAACGGTATAAACGTCATTGCTTGTGCGCAAGGCGCATCAGAGACCAACATCTCATTCGTGATTGAAAAGAAAAGTCTCCGGAAAGCCCTCAACGTAATTCATGATTCATTCTTCCTGAGCGACACGCAGGTGCTCAACGTGTTCCTTGTGGGTATAGGAAACGTCGGAGACAGTCTTCTGAAACAGATTCGCAAGCAGCAGGAAAATCTTTTGAAAGAGAAAAATCTGAGGCTGAACGTCGTGGGGGTCGCTTCAAGCAAAAAAGCAATTTTCAACCGCGACGGAATAGACATCACTGACTGCCGCTCGCTGCTCGAGCGCGAAGGTATCGACGCATCTCCGGAGATAATACGCGACGAAGTGCTCAAAATGAATATCTTCAACTCCGTATTTGTCGATTGTACCGCCTCTGCCGATATTGCTGCCCTTTATCTTGACCTTCTCTCCCATAATGTCAATGTCGTGGCTGCCAATAAAATCGCTGCCTCTTCCGACTATGCCGATTATCTGGCGCTTAAGGAAATGGCTCGCAGAAAAGACGTGAAATATCTTTTCGAAACCAATGTAGGCGCCGGTCTCCCCATCATTAATACGATCAACTCTCTTATAAACTCAGGCGACAAGATTCTGAAGATAGAGGCTGTCGTGTCAGGCACTCTCAATTATATCTTCAACGTTCTCTCTTCAGAAATTCCTATGAGCCGCGCAATAGAAATGGCAAAAGAGGCAGGATATGCCGAGCCTGACCCGCGCATCGACCTTTCAGGAAAAGACGTAATCCGCAAACTCGTGATTCTTGCACGTGAGGCAGGATATAAGATTGATCAGGAAGATGTAGAGAAAAATCTGTTTGTTCCCGATGAACTGTTTGAGGGAGAAGCTGCCGACTTTATCGGCAATATCAAGCGTCATGACGAGGAATACGAACGCCAGAGAGCTGAGGCTGAAGCTGCAGGAGAGCATTTCCGTTTTGTGGCATCCCTTGACAACGGCAAAGTCAGTGTCGGTCTGCGCCGGGTAGGGGCTGACCATCCTTTCTATAATCTCGCCGGGAGCAACAACGTAATCCTTCTGACGACCGAACGCTATAAGGAATATCCTATGGTAATTAAGGGATACGGAGCAGGGGCTGAGGTTACGGCTGCCGGAGTCTTTGCCGACATAATCAGCATTGCCAATATCAGATAAGAAAGAAAACATGAAACATATAATAATTTTAGGCGACGGAATGGCTGATGAGGCTTGTGCCGAACTGAACGGACTCACACCCATCGAGTCAGCCGACACGCCTGCAATCGACCGTCTTGCAGCTCAGGGGCGTTCCGGACAGCTTGCTACCGTGCCGGAAGGATTTCCTCCCGGAAGCGAGATAGCTCATCTATCGCTGTTGGGTTATTCTCTCCCGGATGTCTTTGAAGGAAGAGGCTCCCTTGAGGCAGCCAGCATGGGGATTGACATAGACCCGGATGAAATGGCAATGCGATGCAACCTTATCTGTATTGCCCCCGATAACACCATCAAGAACCATTCTGCCGGACATATATCCACAGAAGAGGCTGCTCAGCTTATAGATGCCCTCAACGAAGGGTTAGGCGACGGACGTGCCCGTTTCTTCCCGGGTGTAAGCTACAGGCATCTCCTCAAAATTAAAGACGGAGACAAACACATTCATTGCACACCTCCTCACGACGTGCCGGGCACTCCCGCTGCCGATGTGATGGTCAAGGCTGAGACTCCCGAAGCTCAGGCTACTGCCGACTATATCAACTCTCTGATTATCCGCAGCCGGGAAATCCTTGAGAATCATCCCGTCAATCTTCGGAGAATTGCTGAAGGGAAGGATCCAGCCAACAGTATATGGCCATGGAGCGCGGGCTATAAGCCTGCGATGAAGACCATGCAGCAGCTCTTCGGAATCGGGAAAGGCTACGTCATATCTGCCGTTGACCTGATTATGGGTATAGGAGTCTATGCCGGTCTGGAGCCTATTCATGTCGAAGGCGCCACCGGACTATACGACACAAATTATGAAGGAAAAATGCAGGCAGCCCTGAATGCTCTGAGAGGGGATGCCGACTTCGTTTTCCTTCACGTCGAGGCAAGCGATGAGGCAGGACATGAAGGAGACGCGAAGCTGAAGAAATCAACAATCGAAAGCCTTGACCACAGAGTTGTGGCTCCGCTGATAAAAGCTATCGAAGAGGAAGGGATGGATGTGGCAGTAGCAGTGCTTCCTGACCACCCCACTCCATGCCGCTTACGCACTCACACCTCCAATCCTGTGCCTTTCCTTATATGGTATCCCGGCATTCAGCCCGATTCGGTAATGAAATATTCTGAAAAGGAGGCTGAGAAAGGGAGCTACGGGTTAATGAAGGATGATGAGTTTATCAGAGAATTTCTCTTATCTCCGAAAAAATAAATACAAATATAATTAATATGCACTACTATTCCACAACCGGCAAATCCCCGGAAGTTACGCTTGAAGAGGCAGTCGTAAAAGGGCTTGCGCCTGACCGCGGGCTCTATATGCCCGAACGTATCCCGGTGCTCCCGGAGGAGTTTTTCAGGCGTCTTCCGGAAATGACTCTTCCGGAAATGGCAGCCGAAGTTGCGCAGGCTCTTTTCGGAGAAGACGTGGAGCCTGCAATGCTCAAAGCATTGACAGAGGATGCGATGAACTTCCCTATCCCTCTTGTGAAGGTGACAGACAATATCTATTCTCTTGAATTGTTCCACGGCCCCACACTCGCATTTAAGGATGTCGGCGCTCGTTTCATGGCGCGCCTCCTCGGCTATTTCAATCGTGAGAATAAAGACAGGCTCGTGAATGTGCTCGTGGCTACTTCAGGCGACACCGGCAGCGCCGTAGCCAATGGATTCCTTGGAGTAGAGGGTGTGCGTGTGTTCGTGCTTTATCCGAAAGGGAAGGTAAGTCCTATTCAGGAATCACAGTTCACGACACTCGGACGCAATATAGAAGCTATTGAAATAGACGGTACGTTTGACGATTGCCAGGCGTTGGTGAAGCAGGCTTTCCTCGACACTGAACTTAACGAGAAAATGATGCTCACATCTGCCAATTCAATCAATGTGGCACGTTTCCTCCCCCAGATGTTCTATTATTTCTACGCTGTCGGACAGCTTATGGCAGCCGGCGCTGACACAAACGAAATTGTTGTGTGTGTGCCGAGCGGAAATTTCGGAAACATCACTGCCGGACTGATTGCCAAACGCATGGGATTGCCCGTCAAGCGATTTATTGCTGCCAATAATGCCAACGATATTTTCTTCCAATATCTTAAGACCGGCGAATACAGTCCGCGCCCTTCAGTGCAGACTATAGCAAATGCAATGGATGTAGGCGATCCAAGCAACTTTGCCCGTGTCCTTGATCTATACGGACATAGCCATGATGCAATCACTGCCGGGATAAGCGGATGCACCTACACTGACCGGGAGATTGCCGAAACAATGAAATCCACTCTTGAGAAAGATGGATACATGCTCGACCCTCATGGGGCGGTGGCTTTCCGTGCGCTTGAAGAACAACTCCGTCCTGAAGAGACCGGCATATTCCTTGAGACGGCTCACCCTGCAAAATTCAAGGAGACTGTCGAAGGCATAACAGGGAAAGAGGTAGAGATTCCCGCGCGATTGGCTGAATTCATGAAAGGAGAAAAGAAGAGCGTGGAGATGGCGCCTGACTTCACGGCTTTCAAACAGTTCCTCCTGTCACGCTAAATCTCACATTTCAAAAGATATGTAAAAGAAGAATCCTCTGTGCCTTGAGACACAGAGGATTCTTCTTTTACGTCGTTGTCAATTATCATGCCGCCAGAGGTGAAGTAATCTCAACCGATCTTCTCCATCTGATAAAAAGGAAAGTGCATACCGACATGGCTATTAAACCGACTGCCTCGCTATAACCTAACGGAAGACCGAAACCTTCCACATAGGAACCTAACGGAGCATAGCAGATGAACGTCACGCAAAGAGCAGTCATGAACATTGCCGGAATCATTGTGATAAGATAGGCTTTCTTGCTGCGTGCCAGATAGACACTGCATGCCCAGAGAGTAAAGATGGAAAGCGTCTGATTGCACCATGCGAAATATCTCCAGAGAATGTCGAAATTCACTTTGAGAAGAAGATAGCTCAACACGACAATAGGAAGGGTCACCAAAAGACGCTTTAAGAATTTCTTCTGTCCAATACCCAGCGCGTCAGCAATAATCAGGCGCAGACTGCGCATCGCCGTGTCGCCTGTAGTGATTGGAGCGGCTATCACTCCGAGTATAGCCAGAATACCACCGAACGTTCCAAGCCATTTCACACACACCTCATGCACAAGGATACCCGCATCCTGTCCGTGAGACGCCATATAGTCAGCAAGCTTACCGTAGCCACCGGTGAATGCTATCGCAGCAGCTGCCCATATCAATGCCACTATACCTTCTGAAACCATCGCGCCATAGAAAACCATTCTGCCATGCTTCTCATTTTTCAGACAACGGGCCATCATGGGACTCTGCGTCGCATGAAAACCGGAAATGGCTCCACAGGCTATAGAAATGCACATCATAGGAAATATCGGAGCTGCCTCCCCTCCGGGATGACGGTTGAACAGACCTTCTGAAAAGCCGTCAGGAATCGCAACGCCGTTGAAAATCATATACCCCATTATGCCCACTGCCATAAAGAGGAGAGCGAAGCCAAACAACGGATAGAGATTACCGATAAGCTTATCGACAGGGAGCAGAGTCGCGAGAATATAGTAAAGGAAAATACATATTGCCCAGAATGTTCCGTCGAGATGTTCAGGAGTCAGGGAACCGAGAAGATTTGCCGGAGTGCGCACGAACACTGCAATCACCATCACAAGAAGGATGCATGTGAATACGCTCATCACCACCTTTATCTTTTTCCCGAGTTCACTTCCCACAATCTCAGGCAAAGATTTGCCGCCCAGACGAAGTGAAATCATTCCCGACATAAAATCATGGACCGCGCCGGCAAAGATGGTGCCCAGGACAATCCAGAGGAATGCTGCCGGACCATACATTACCCCCATTATCGCACCGAAAATCGGACCTACCCCGGCAATGTTGAGGAATTGAATCAGATAAACCTTCCATGTAGGCATCGCAACGTAGTCAATACCGTCTGCCATGGTAGTAGCGGGAGTCGGACGGCTGGAATCTGTCTTGAATACACGCTCCACCAGACCGCCATAAAGGAAGTAGCCCCCGACAAGAGCCACTAATGCTATTAAAAATGAAATCATGATGTTATTATTTATTACAAGATATGAACGGAATTATCGCGGTAATATTTACCGAATATATTAATATTTTGTCAGTCGTCCCCTCACTGCTGCCAACCCTCGCATGCGATTAAAGAGCTGCCGAAGCAGGGTCGCGCCATTTATTTCTACGTAGATTGGGTCCGTCGGAAGTCATTTCCCAAACGGATTTGAAATCAAATTCCGGATAGGCACTCTGGTCGGTCAGTTTTGATTCAGGCACACCATACGCCAGCCATGAGGGCCAGCTTGCGCCCGTGCCTTCAATAAAGTAATTCACTCCGCTGCGAACCACACCATTAAACTTATGTGTACCCAGAATTGCATTGCCGTGTTCCACTTTACCTATATTGAAATTTTTTTGCACTACGGCTAAATTGTCACCCCAACCCAAAATACCGCCTGTGTCATTATTCTGGTCAGGAACTACTGTGCCTGAATTCCGGCTGTTCCAAATACCGCTTGAGGTGGTGTTGACATCATTTCCTTCCTCGCAATATCCGGCTATGCCTCCGACACGTGCGGAACTATGAGAGGATTTTATTGTTCCGGTGTTTATGCATTCTATGACTCTCGTGCCGTAATTACTCTCTTTTTCATACTTAGCATCTTGCCCCAGGCGACCTACTATTCCGCCGATCGAATGGAGTTTACCCTTAGCCTCTATCACACCATGGTTGGCACAATAATTGACATTCGTCATAAGACATGAACGTCCGATTATGCCTCCCAGTCCGTCCTCTCCGTCGCCGCCACGGGCAATGATATAGGCTGCATTCATACAGTGATTGATGGCTACCTCATAGTCAAGAATAAGATATGTCTGTTCTTTGTGTGTGTAGAGTCTGCCTATGATACCGCCGACATTATTAGCACCATCCACCTTTCCGGCATTGACTGCCCAGTTGATTTCCAGCATATTCTTGACACCCTGGTCATAGTTGTGCTCCTTGTGGATATATCCGCAGATGCCTCCTGTGTAATCACCACCCACGATAGAGGCATAGTTCACGCAATCTTGCATACGCCCTCCGCAGGAGGAGCGCAAGAACCCTACAATACCCCCGATATAATCATTAAAATGAGAAATGAACTGACCCGAGAAGGTGCAGTCTTCTATCCTGCTGGTATTGTCCGTATCGTCTACAAATCCTACTATGCCGCCTGTCTGCTCTCCTATGCAATCCACAGTTGCGGATGAGGATATATGAAGTATTCCGGAGTTTCTGGCATAGCCTGCCAAGCCTCCTACGTTCCGCTTGCCTGCCACCTTACCGCTATAAGAAGACTTGAAACCCTGCGGAGCAGGCACACCAAGCACACCGCTTGAATTCTTGACGAAATCAAACGATTGTGAATCTGAGAGAGTGGTATTAGTCATATATCCGGCTATACCGCCAACATTTTCAGCACCATTCACAATCATATTGCCGGCTGCTCCGACAGTGACGGTATTTATCTCCCCGTTATCAATAAAGCCGAAGACACCTCCTACATAATCCTTACCTGCCACACTGCCATCGACCGTGATATTTTCAGCAGAAAGTTTTGCCGACCCTTTCATGAAGCCGATCATTCCTCCTGTATAGACAGCTCCGTCGACATCGGCATAACATTGGATATCTTTCAGGGAGGAATTGGATGTAGACTGTAATGAACCGAACAATCCTCCGGAATAGTTAACCTTACCATATATTCTGGTGCCGGCTTCAACTACGACATTAGAAACCGTGACTCCTCCGTAGACATCTCCTATCACCCCTCCAATATAATCACCTCTGCCGTCGATCATACCTCTGATATTCAGATTCTCAAGAATCAGGTTCCCCTTTGAGCTTCCTGCAAGGATGCCCCCTCTTCCTGCAATTCCTGAAAAGTCAGCTCCTGATATGGTAAGATTTCTGACTGTGGCGTTACAAAGCATCGAAAACAGACCGACACCTGAATCGGGATACTGCTGATAGGGTTTCCATTCCGGCGACATAATTGAATGACCTCCTCCGTCGTATGTGCCCTGAAAAGGAGCAACGCCTACCACTCCAGCAGTCTTGTGCGCTAAGGAAATAGACTCTGTCTGCTTGAAATAGATGCCATAGCCGTGATCAGGATCTTTCTGAAGATTTGACGTTAATGTCTCGAAATCATTCGGAGAAGACACCAGATAGGGGTTTTCTTCAGTACCTTCCCCTTTCATTCCCTCATATTTAAAGGTTGCACGCACAACTTCAGTGACGGTGTTGTCAAATAATCTTACTTTGTGGGTGCCGAGATTCGGTAGATTCTCTCCGGAAATAGAGATGAAGTAATCCCCGTTGGGAATTTTGATATTTTTTAGATTAAGACGGCATAGAAGATTAATCTCGTTGCCATTGACAGCAATGCTCTTTTCAGGAGTTATAGTTCCTGAAAAAGAATAATAAACATCACGTTTTGGAGCTGAGACATGGAAGATGACAGAGTGCGTGCCTGTCAATTCTCCGTCCGTGCAAAGATTAAAAACCGATATGAGCGCTCCGTTCTCTTCCTCAACAGAGCCTGTGGGAACAGATATGTCGGAGATATCGTCTGAGCATCCGGCAGCGATGAAGAGCATCGCTACCCAGCCTAACAGATTTTTTAAAATTGTTTTCATGTATGGTTAATATGTCGTATTTATTGTATTCTAATTTCGAAATCGAAAATTGAATACAAAATTAGCATACTAAGCATAAAAGAACATCAGTTTTGATGCGACAAAATCATCGTCCGTATGCGACAATTTATAATTACTTGACATTCAACAAATAAACATCAGCTGCATTTTTTAATTAATTCCTATTTAACATACCCTTGTCAGGCGGGAGGCTTTTTATCAGCTGAAGATAAGCTTCTGCTACCGATTCGCCGGAGAATCTTTCCGAAACACTCTTCCTCATCTTTTCCAGCATATTCCCATAGGTTTCCGAATCGCTGATTATACCCGCAGCCCACGCTACCCCATCTGCCAGACGAGAGGCTGCCTCTGATGGGTCAGATGAATATTCTGCGATATATCCCGTCGTGAGATGATCC
Organism: Muribaculaceae bacterium; assembly: GCA_029062985.1. Classification (GTDB taxonomy): domain Bacteria; phylum Bacteroidota; class Bacteroidia; order Bacteroidales; family Muribaculaceae; genus Lepagella. Next base: position 13,521 of record JAIDPA010000182.1, on the reverse strand, counting down.
ACTATATCACGCTGTCCTCCTTGATTAAAGCTAACCGGTATGCATCCGTAAGCCTGAGCCTCTACGAGTGTTCCCGGCAATGTCTCATAACTTGAAGCCGACACCAGCACATCACTCTCCTCATACACCCTGCGCACCTCTTCATCACCCCTCAGCATACCCAAATGGCGATGAGGGATAGCCATTCCTGTCATGCTGTCAGGATTCTTCACACCCCCGAAAGTAACTATCTCTATCCTCCCTGCCAAATCGGGATACTTCCGGACAATAGCTTTAGTCATCTCCACAAGCACCGGAAGTCCCTTTATCGGGTCATCAAGTCGGGCTGCACCGAAAAGTAAACGCAGCGGGCGCTCCGGCTGCCTCTCTGTCCTTTCTGAAGGCTTCATGGGGAAAGCATTGGGAATAACCTCTATCCTACTCTCTCCGAGAAGCTTGCTATCCCGTGCTTTTGAAGCCAGCCAATTGCTGACTGCCACATAACAGATGCTCCCCGGGAGAAGCTCTCTCTTTTTTAACCAGACTCGTCTGGAAAGGTCATGCCTACCTCGATGCTTACCCATCAGCCGACAATCTCCACATTCCATACGAAAATGATTGCAATCCCCGGCATGATGACAGATGCCCGTCATATTCCACATATCGTGCATGGTCCATATCACCGGTTTTCCCAATTCAGCAATCTTTGCCACCCCCTTCAGCGACAGAAAACCCTGATTCACCCAATTGAGCAATATGGCATCTGCGTCTGCCACAAGCGGGTGTCGCCATAAAGGAAGTCCGTCTGCTCCGGTATCTATTTTAAACAGAGTCTCACGGTTAAAACCATTCTCTATAAAAATTCCAAGCCTCTCCTTGAGGAAAGGTAATTTCAGACGCAATCCTTCAGCAGCCTTCTCCACGTATGGAGAATCTGTCAGTTTCTCAGCCACGAGCATCCGGGCGTCAGCACCCTGCTTTCTCAGCGCCTCCATCAGACGACGGCTCACAACAGCAGCCCCTCCCGTGCTGTCGCTCTTATTGATAATGGCTATCTTCATCTTATTGCAGTTGGCGACGTCTGTATTCCACATAACGGAAACGTAACCCGTCAGGAGCCGAGTGCCATTCCGATTCCTCTGTTTTTTCCCACTCATCGTTCTCTCCCGGGAGAGAGATACGTGCGTCGGCATCCTCACAGACGGCATCAGCCTCAGTCAGACATACTCTTGTAACGAAGGGATAAAAAAGCCTGTAGATCTCGCCCCCTCCCATTATGAAAGGGGAGGAACCGCCAACCGATTCAATCACCTCCTCTACGCCCGTCATGACCTCCGCCCCCTCGGCAACATATTCCGGATTGTGAGTGACCACAATATTACGTCTTCCGGGCAACGGACGTTTCGGTAAAGATTCCCATGTCTTACGCCCCATGACGACAGTGTGCCCCATAGTCAATGACTTAAACCGTTTCAGATCACCGGGAAGGTGCCATATCAGGTCGCCCTGCTTCCCGATAGCTCCGTCGCGTCCGGCAGCGACTATCATATTTATCTCCATATCTTTCGATTTAATTAAGTTTCGTCTCCAATCACCCAACCACCCCGAGCCTAACGCCTAACGCCTAATGCCTCCCCCCTACCATTCTGCGAAGATAACAATTTTATCCCTAAATATGCTATTGTCAACTTTTATTTCTAAATTTGCAGCTATGTTTTGCCATATTCAGATTCACAGACTGCCCATCCTGCGATATGTCCGGCTCGTAACGGTCCTGCTGACTCTCCTTCTGCTTCCGCTTATCGGCTGCTCAAAAGAGGAGAAGAATTCCGATATGTCTCAGTCCCTGAATCAGGCATTACGCATTCAGCGCATTCAGAATCTGCATCCTGCTGACAACCACACGGCAGAGATGGAGGCGATTGTCGACAGCATGCGCCATGAAGGAAAGACACCCTACTATTTTGCTGCCCTCAACGTGCTGATAGATCACCTCTTTTCCGACGGTCGTTTTGCCGAAGCTGACTCTCTCGCCGTCAGGATGAGAAACGAAGCCATTGAGATGAACGACTCTCTTTCGCTGGCAATGGCAAAAAGAGTAAGAGCACAGATTCTATACAAACTATCGCAACCTGAACGCGCTTTGGAGGAACTTGAACCTGCCTCCCGCTATATCACAAATCCCTTACGTTCAGGACCGGCTTTTGCCACAGCCGCAAACATCAACGAATGGATGTGGATTATTTCACGCTCCCTGTCTGACACTGTCCGTATGAACAAAGTCGGAAGAGAATATGCTCGACTTGTGGCTGAGTACAGCAGCAAAAACGGTTGCACAGACACTACGGGGCATTTTCCCGTCACAGCAATTGCCTTCGAGGGAGAAGCTCTTTTTTCTGAAGGCGACCATCAGGGATCAAAACGTCTTCTCGAAAAGGCTGATACTCTTATACGCCCCTCTCTCCCGGCGCGTGCCTACGAACATCTGTTTGAAGTGAGATGCCGCATCAGGGCAGCTGAAAAAGATTGGGAGGGTGCCTTGGCAGATGCCGACACCCTGCTTGCGACTCATAAGGATTTTCCATGGTTCTATCTCAACGATCTTATCCTGAAAGCACACATACTCACTCAGGCGGGACGGCATCAGGAAAGCGCTGCCACCTATTCCCGCTACATAGCGCTTCATGATTCCCTCTATTCAAAAATCACTGACAAACGTCTGAATAATCTGACTGTGCTGTATCGTTCGGAAATCGACCGTGAGCAGCAGAGAGCGCAGACGGCAAGAATGATTGGTTTCGGCAGCGTAATCGTGATGCTTATCATATTGCTCATAGTCACGCTCATACATGCCGACCACGTCCGCAAAAGCAACCGTCGTCTCGTAGAGCGGCTAAAGGATTTTGACCGGGCTGCCGAATCGGTTTATCAGTCATCCGCCACCGAACCTGAAAAGGAGTCATCAGTCATCGAACGCCTTGACCGGCATCTGTTCATTGACCGTCCCTACACGGACCCCGGTCTCGGCAGGAAAGAACTTGCAGACTTCACAGGATTGAGTCAGGAAGCCGTCGGCAACCTCATTAAGGAGGAGAAAGGGTGTTCCGTAAAATCATATATAAATTCATTCAGGCTCGATGAAGCGCGACGTATGCTTGAATCCGACACTCCGGTATCTATTGCAGAAATTGCATGCAGCCTTGGATTCGGCACTCCGAGGACACTCCAGCGCGCTTTCAAAGAACGTTTCGATATGACGCCTACCCAATACCGGGATGTCGCTTCCAGAATAAAGACAGATGGAAGCCGGAGTTAAAGTTTAAATTCCGGAGCTATATTTTTGGGAGTTTAATATTTTTAATTAATTTTGCAATCAAACCACCGATGTTGAATAAACGTTAAAATTATAATCTCTCCTTCCACTTCCGATTTGCTGAATCGGGACTGTAACTAAGATCATCATTCACCTCTTAAACTTCTCCGATGAATTACACCATCATTGATTTCATCAGCCTTCTGGGTGCTGTCTGTCTGTTTCTTTACGGAATGAAAGTAATGAGCGAGGGTCTGCAGAAAGTGGCAGGCGACCGGCTCCGTAACATCTTGGGAATAATGACCAAGAATAGGGTGACCGGCGTCCTTACCGGTCTTGTCATCACGGCTCTCATACAAAGCTCAAGTGCCTCCACAGTGATGGTGGTTAGTTTCGTGAATGCCGGTCTCATGAGTCTGGCGCAATCCATGGCAGTCATCTTCGGTGCGAACGTCGGCACCACGGTGACCACCTGGATTATCTCGGCATTCTCTTTCGAGGTGAATATTTCCGACTACAGCATACTGCTGCTCGCCGTCGGGGTGCCTATGCTCTTCATGAAGAAAAGCACTTACAAATCGCTCGGTGAATTTCTCATAGGTTTCTGTTTCCTCTTCATGGGTCTTGACCTGATCAGCAAATATGTGCCCGATCTTCAGTCAAATCCGGAGATGCTCCAGTTTGTCACCAACTACACTACCCTCGGCTACGGCTCAGTGCTGATTTTCTTCTTCTTCGGCATAATTCTGACAATGGTGGCTCAAAGTTCGGCTGCGACATTCGCCATAACGTTGATTATGTGTTCACAAGGATGGATTTCCTTCTCTCTCGGATGCGCCATAATCCTCGGCGGCAACATCGGTACGACCATTACCCCTATCCTCGCCTCTTTGAGCGGTAACCTCGCTGCAAAACGCACCGCCATGGGGCACGTGCTCTTCAACGTCATCGGCTCTATTATCGTGCTCTGCATCTTCCATCCCTTCATGGAGTTTGTGGCTGACATAACACAATGGTGCAACGGCACCAATCCGCTTGATATTTCCGCAGCTCAGGAAGCCCAGATGGCAGATTCAACTTTGATCGACCCCAAAGGCGGACTCACGTCGAAAGCTCAGGCATCAGTAGCTTTCGGTCTCGCTATGTTCCCGACCGTTTTCAATGCGTGCAACCTTCTCATCATGATATGGTTCACCAAGCTATATGTCAAGATTGTCTGCTGGATTATGCCTGCCAAGCATAAGGATATGGAAGAGGATTTCTCCCTCAAATATATCGGCAGAGGAATGCTTTCTGCGTCTGAGCTCAACATCACCCAAGCTCAGAAAGAGATTGCCGTCTATGCGGAACGTGTCGAAAGAATGCTCGGCATGGCACGCGAGATTATCCATCTCCCGGCTAATGATTCCAAATTTGAAGAGACCTACAACCGCCTTGAGAAATATGAGGAGATTTCTGACCGTATGGATATCGAGATTGGCAATTACCTCAATAAAGTGGCAGAAGGGCGCCTCAGTCCGGAAAGTAAGATGCGCATAGCCGGCATGTTGCGTGTCATCAGCGAGATTGAATCCATTGCCGACGGATGTTTCAATGTGGCGAAGGCAGTGCTCCGTCAGAATAACAACCATGTCAAGTTCACTCCCGCCGTCATGCAGGAAATCGACAAGATGTACGACCTCGTGAGCAGCGCCATGAGCAATATGCTCCAGATCATCAAGGAAATGGAGACTCCGGAAGATTCGCTCATCATTCAGGCTTACAACAAAGAGCGTGAAATCAACAATCTCCGCAACTCTCTGCGCGATTCCAATATCTTCAATATCAATAATAAGGAATACGGTTATCAGGAGGGTATCTTCTTTATGGATCTCATCAGCGAGGCTGAAAAGCTCGGCGACTATATGCTCAACGTTGTGGAAGGTGTGAAACACCAGTTCCAGAACGCTGCTGAATGATTCAACGGACTTTTTCAAAGAAATCTCTCCTTACCTATCCCCATAACCCGATACGCCTGCAACTTTTAAGTTGGGTGACGAAATTTAATTTATCATCATGAATCGCTATTGCGTAATTATGTGCGGAGGTGTCGGCTCCAGATTCTGGCCCTTCAGCCGAACCGACCGCCCTAAACAGTTTCTTGACTTCTTCGGAACAGGCAGGAGCCTGCTCCAGCTCACGGTTGAACGTATATCCTCGATTGTTCCCCCCGAGAATATAGTGCTCGTGACCAACCGCCTTTATGAACCCCTCATCCGGGAACAGCTTCCTGAGATACGTCAGGAAAACATTCTGCTCGAACCGGCGCGGAGAAACACCGCCCCTTGCATTTGCTGGGCTGCCAATCATATCGCTGCCCTGAATCCTGATGCCGCGATTGTGACCCTTCCCTCAGACCATCTCGTGCTTAAAGAGCGGGAGTTTGAGGCGGCCATTCTTGAGGGATTCGATTTTGTGGAGAAAGATGACCGTCTGCTCACGTTAGGTATAAATCCGACAAACCCGAACACCGGCTATGGATATATCCAGCAGGGGACAAAGGTCAAAGGATGGCAAGGAATAAGAAAAGTGAAATCGTTCACAGAGAAACCTAATCGGGAAATGGCGGAACTGTTTCTGAAAAGCGGAGAATTTTTCTGGAATTCAGGCATGTTCCTATGGTCGGCGAAAAGTATCCTGAAGGCTTTTGATAAATATGCCCCAAACATAGGCAATCTGTTTCATGCCCCTGACGGTATATACGGCTCAGCAGAAGAAGCGGCATTCATAGAAAAGAATTTTCCGAATGCCCAAGGCATTTCCATTGACTATGCAATAATGGAAAAAGCTGACAATGTCTATGTGAAGACAGTTGACCTCGGCTGGAGCGACCTGGGCACATGGCATGCCTTGTATGAGGCATCCCCACATAACTCCGACGGCAACGTGACTCAAAACTGCAAGGTGCTCCCGACTGACTGCCAAGGCTCGATTTTCGCTACTTCCTCCGATAAGGTGATTGTGGTCAAAGGGCTTAAGGATTACATTGTGGCAGATTCCGAAAATGCCCTGCTCATCTATCCCCTTGAGGAAGAACAGAAAATACGCCAGATTGTTAACGAGATAAAATCAAGGTTCGGCGACAACTTCGTATGATTTCTTTTGATTGTTTCCATTTTTTTGTATACTTTTGCGTATGATGAAAATTATACGCATTTTTCTTTTCTTCTCCCTGATTCTTCTTGCCGGATGTGGCAAGAAGGAGTTTTCTATTGACTTTTCCCTACCTCAGGAACTTAACGCCAACTACAAGCTGATTTACTATGCCTCCGACAGACGGGGAGGATTCATAAGGGAATCGGCTGTGGCTATTAACGGAGGAAAGGGCGATTTCAAGGGTCCGACAATAAACCCGGCGTTGGTCTACATTTATGTCGGTCCGAAAGCTTATCCACTGATGGTATATGCCGAACGTGGCGATAAGATCTCAATCTCGGGAAAAGAGACTGCCCCTGCGAAATGGACTGTCGGCGGAAATGACATAAATGAGGAATGGTCTCAATGGAGAAATGCTAATGCCGACGCTCTTTCATCTGCCGATGCTGAGAAGATTAATGATGCGGTAAAGAAATACGTGACTGCAAATCCTGATAATCCCTTGTCGGCATTGTTGTTGCTGACGACATTCTCCCGTATTGACGATGAGGAAACATTCCGCACGCTCTGGCGCAGCCTCAAGGGTGATGCCGCCGATTCTAAATGGACTCATCTTGTGGGACGTTCCGACCAGCCCGGAATAAAGGTCTCTCCACGTTCCCGTCTATATTCAATGGCTCTCCGCTCAGCCTCAAAGCATGAGGTGGACACTCTCCGTACGGATTCTGTTAAAGCAACTCTCATTTATTTCTGGATGGCTAACGTGAAAGAGCGGAAAGATATGATGGATTCGGTGAAAGCGCTGGTGAAGGAATATCCTGATTCAGCCCTCCGCAACATTGCTGACATCTGTCTTGACCCCGATTCCCTGTCATGGAGGTCTCAGATCAGAAAAGATTCTTTGAAAAAAGTGGTGAGGATGTGGGCTCCCGCAGGGTTTGCTGATGAAAAGATTATGACTCTGAATGTGCCACGTGTCCCTTTCTTTATGGTTGTGGATTCAGTCGGCAATCAGAATTATAGGGGCTCCGAACCGGACTCTGCATTTAAGGCATTCCGCCGCCTGATGAAAAAATAAGCTGTCTGCAATTCTTTTTATTCCGCTATATCATCTTTCGTTTCTGCCGATGCTGACCAAAGTCTATACCGCCGCCATTCAAGGAATCGATGCCTTCCCCGTCACAATAGAGACTGACGGAGGAAACGGTTCCACTTTCTCAATCGTCGGTCTGCCCGACACAGCTGTCAAGGAAAGCTATCAGAGGATGGTGTCGGCTGTGACCCATACCGGGCTTTCATTCCCACATCGCCGCACAATCATCAACCTTGCGCCTGCCGATATAAAGAAAGAGGGAGCCGGATTCGACCTCCCGATGGCTATCGGCGTGCTCTCAGCCCATGAAATGATTCCTGCCGATCATCTTTCCGAATATATGATGCTGGGCGAACTCTCGCTCGATGGTTCGGTATTACCCGTCAAAGGGGCGCTCCCGATGGCTGTAAAGGCGCGCGAGATGGGATTTAAGCGTCTGATTGTGCCGGAAGCTAACGTGACGGAAGCTGCTGTGGTGAATCGTATTGAAGTGTTCGGTGTGAAGAGCCTCGGGGAAGCCGCTGCCCTCATTTCCGAATCTTCCGACCTCAAGCCCACCCTCATCAACACCCGCGAAATGTTTGCTGCCGAAGCTGCCTCATTTGATTTCGACTTCTCCGAAGTCAAGGGTCAGGATTCGGTGAAAAGAGCTTTTGAAGTGGCTTGTGCAGGAGGACACAATCTCCTGATGATCGGACCTCCCGGAGCCGGCAAGTCAATGATGGCTAAGCGTATCCCCTCGATTCTTCCTCCCCTCAGTCTCGGAGAAGCTCTGGAGACGACAAAGATTCATTCCGTAGCCGGAAAATTGTCAAGAGGATCCATGCTCATGACCCGCCGACCGTTCCGTACGCCACACCATACCGTTTCTCCGGTTGCCCTTGTCGGAGGAGGCACCAATCCTATGCCCGGCGAGATTTCCCTTGCCCATAACGGCGTTCTCTTTCTTGATGAATTTCCGGAGTTTCCGAGGCAGGTGCTGGAAGTGCTCCGCCAGCCTATCGAAGACCGCGTGATAACCGTTGCCCGCGCTAAATACACCGTCAATTATCCCGCTTCCTTTATGCTCGTGGCGTCGATGAACCCTTGCCCCTGCGGTTATTACGGACATCCCACGAAGCAATGCACCTGTGCTCCGGGCGCGGTCACCAGATATATGAACCGCATCTCGGGTCCGCTCCTTGACAGAATTGATATTCAGGTAGAGATTCAGCCTGTCAGTTTTGATGACATGGCAAACACCGCTCCCGCAGAAAAGAGCGAACACATCCGTCAGAGAGTGATGACAGCCCGTGGCGTGCAGCAGCTTCGCTTCAAGGACGAGAAAGGAATCTACTGCAATGCCCAGATGAATTCTCGCCTCCTCCATAAATATGCCTGGCCCGATGCTGAAGGTCTTGCAAAGCTCAAAGACCGCATGACGCGCCTCAACATGTCGGCACGCGCTTTCGACCGCATCCTGCGTGTAGCCCGTACAATCGCTGACCTTGACGGCTCCGATAATGTCCGGGTAGCCCACATAGCCGAAGCCATCGGCTATCGCTCCCTCGACCGCGGCAACTACGGCAAAACCTTCTAATTAATTAAACTCATTGTAATTATGACAAAAAAGAACCAAATACAACTCTTTGACGAGAATAAAATCCGTACCGCTTGGGATAGTGAAACTGAAGAATGGTATTTTTCAGTTGTGGATGTAGTCCAAGTGCTGACTGACAGCGAAAATCCTCGCAGATACTTAAGTGACTTAAAAAGAAAGCTTAAAAAGGAAGGAAGTGAAGTGTACGAAAATATCGTACAGTTGAAACTTCCTGCAGCCGACGGCAAAATGCGTTTGACTGATGTCGCTACATGTGAACAATTTTTCCGTATCATTCAGTCGATACCCTCTCCAAAAGCGGAGCCTTTCAAGCAATGGATGGCGGGGGTGGCTGCCACAAGAATTGACCAGCTCCAAGATCCGGAATTATCAATCGAACAGGCTGTGGCTGATTATCGCCGTTTGGGCTATTCAGAGGAATGGATAAATAGTAGGATACGCGGAATTGATATAAGAAAACAGCTTACCGATGAATGGAAACGTGGACAAGTTCCAAATGAGAAATACGGGATGCTGACCGATATTATCACAAAGCAATGGAGCGGTATGAAGACACGAGAATACAAGGATTTCAAAGGTCTTCATAAGGAATCACTCCGTGATAATATGACGAATATTGAACTCGCGCTCAATATGCTTGCAGAAGCCTCAGCCACAGAGATTTCCAAGCAACAAAATCCAGCTTCAATGGGACATCATGTAAGTATAGCCAAAAGTGGAGGCAATGTTGCCAAAGCAGCCCGTAACGAACTGGAGACCAAACTCGGCCGCAGTGTCATTTCCTCCGTCAAAGCACAAGATTACTTGGGAAACCAGCACCCAAAGAAAGAAATCGAATGAGCGTAGCGTTTATAAAGTGTCTTTGCCCTAAATCGTGCCGTGCAGTAGCTTCGCTTCAAGATTGAGGATAGGGAATCTATACCGTTTTTATAGAATTTTGTTGCAAAATCACTGTGTCTTCCCGGGGTTTAAAACCTGCATTATAGAAATTTGCTATTTCAAAGGAAAGATTTTTTATTTTAATTAAAGAAAAATTTCCTTTTTTGTTTTGCGTAATAAAGTTTTTCACTAACTTTGCCACATAATTTTTGAAACACGTTATTGCGTCCCGGCTAAGCCGGAACAAGGCGCAAACCGAAACTTAAATCTAACCAACAAAATGCTACAGTCTTCTAACGTTAAGAGTATTGAGAAGGTTGTTATCCGCTTCTCCGGCGACTCCGGCGACGGTATGCAGCTTGCCGGCAACATCTTCTCCAACGTCTCTGCCGGCGAAGGTAACCTGATTTCCACCTTCCCCGATTATCCGGCTGAAATACGTGCCCCGCAAGGCTCCCTCAGCGGCGTCTCCGGATTCCAGGTCAGCGTAGGTAAAAATGTTCATACTCCCGGCGACCATGCCGATGTGCTCGTGGCTATGAACCCGGCTGCCCTCAAGACCAACCTCAAATATCTCAAGAAAGGGGGCATCATCATTTGCGACGCAGATTCCTTCACTCCCGCAAATCTCAAGAAAGCACTCTATCAGACTGACGATCCGGTAGCTGAGCTCGGCATTGACCCTGAACACATCATGCTCGTGCCGATGACCACGCTGCTTAAGCACACCCTCGCCGATTCAGGTATGGACAACAAGGCTATCATGAAATGCAAGAATATGCTTGCCCTCGGTCTTGTCTGCTGGCTCTTCGACCGTCCGGTCGACAAAGTGCTTGCCAAACTGAAAGCAAAATTCGCCAAGAAACCCGCAGTCTACGAAGCCAATGAAAAGGTGATACACGCCGGCTGGGACTACGGACACAATACACACGCCTCAATGCCTACCTACCGTATCGAATCGGATGAGGCAGTCCCGGGCGTTTACACCGACGTCAACGGTAACACTGCTACTGCATGGGGTCTCATCATGGCTTCCGAAAAGAGCGGACGTCCGTTGTTCCTGGGCTCATACCCTATCACTCCCGCCACTGACATCCTCCACGAGCTTGCAAAACGCAAAGACCTCGGTGTGAAAGCTTGCCAGATGGAAGATGAAATTGCAGGCGTCTGCTCAGCTATCGGAGCTTCCTACGCCGGTCATCTCGCCGTGACATCCACTTCAGGTCCCGGTCTCGCCCTAAAGAGCGAAGGCATCGGTCTGGCAGTGATGGCAGAACTTCCTCTCGTGGTGATTGACGTTCAGCGCGGTGGTCCCTCCACAGGTCTGCCTACCAAGACCGAACAGACTGACCTCATGCAGGCTCTCTACGGACGCAACGGCGAAAGTCCCCTCTGCGTGCTCGCTGCCGCCAGTCCCACCGACTGCTTCACAATGGCTTTCGAGGCTGCACGTATAGCTGTAGAACACATGACTCCCGTCATCCTTCTGACAGATGCATTCATAGCCAACGGCTCTTCCGCATGGAGAATACCCGAAGAGAAAGACTTCCCCGAAATCAAGCCTAATTTCGTCACTCCCGAACAGCTCGAGAACGGCTGGAAACCTTTCGACCGCGATGCAGAAAGCCTCGTGCGCTACTGGGCTGTGCCCGGCATGGAAAAGGGAATGCACCGTGTAGGTGGTCTTGAGAAAGATTTCAACACATCTGTCATCTCCACTGACGGTCCTAACCACGAGCGCATGGTCAATGTCCGTCGTGAGAAAATTGCAAATATCGCCAACGATATACCCGAGCTCAAGGTGGAATGCAACGCTGACGCCGACACAATCCTCGTAGGCTGGGGCGGCACATACGGTCATGTCCTGACAGCTGCCACAGAGCTGAATGCACAGGGCGTCCCGACCGCACTCGCTCATTTCCGCTATATCAACCCGCTCCCGAAGAATGCTCTCGAAGTGCTTAAGAACTACAAGAACATCATCGTTGCAGAACTCAACACCGGCATGTTTGCCGACTATCTGCAGCAGCACCTCCCGGGCAAGGAGATTCTGAGAATTAACAAAATCGAGGGTCAACCCTTCCTCGTAGAGGAGATTGTTGACGGAGTAAAGAAAAACTTAGCCAAAGCATAATCATGGAAGAGAATATGACAGTTACTTTCGCTGCAGGCGATTTCAAGAATGAGCAGACAGCAAGATGGTGTCCCGGCTGCGGCGACCATGCTATCCTCAACGTGCTCCACAAGGCTATGGCTGAGGTGGGTGTAGCTCCCAAAGACACTGCCGTGATTTCAGGTATCGGATGCTCCTCACGCCTCCCTTACTATATGAATACCTACGGCATGCACACCATCCACGGACGTGCAGCAGCAATAGCGACAGGCGTGAAGACAGCGCGTCCTGACCTCACCGTATGGCAGATTTCAGGCGACGGCGATGGTCTCGCAATCGGCGGCAATCATTTCATACACGCTCTGCGCCGCAACATCGACATCAATATCCTCCTTTTCAATAATAAGATCTACGGATTGACCAAAGGACAGTACTCCCCCACTTCCGACCGTGGATTCGTTTCTAAATCATCACCTTACGGCACCACCGAAGATCCCTTCATTCCGGCTGAGCTCGTGTTTGGAGCGCGTGGAAAGTTCTTTGCCCGCGGTTTCGACATCACTCTCGACACGACCCGCGAAATCATGGTGGCAGCTGCCCGTCATAAAGGCACAGCTGTCGTTGAGGTGCTTCAGAACTGTGTGATCTTCAATCATGGCATCCACACCTGGCTTTCTGACAAGGAAGTTCGCGCAGAGCGCACCATTACTCTCCGTCAGGGCGAGAAGATGCTCTTCGGCAAGAATAATGAGAAGGGTCTTGTAAGAGATGGTTTCCAGCTCAAGGCTGTTACAGTCGGTGAAGACGGCTATACTATTGACGATGTGCTCGTTCACGATGCTCATACCGTCGATGATATCCTCCACCGCCAGCTTGCCCTCATGGACGGACATGATCTTCCCCTTGCTCTGGGCGTTATCCGCGATGTGGAAGCTCCTTCCTATGAAGCGGATGTAGAGGCACAGGTAGCAGAGGTTAAAGCCAAGAAAGGTTTCTCCGGTCTTCGCGACATGATCATGAAGACCCAGGAAACCTGGACCGTATAATTCCCTCCTCTTTCCCTCATTTCACACCCCGCGATTGACCTCAATCGCGGGGTGTATTGTATTGGGTCATTAGGGCACTGGGAGATTAGGGCATTGGGGGATTGGGAGATTGGGGCTAAAGGCTATTACAATTTTCAACTTTCAATTCTAAATTTAAAAGCCCGGGGAGGGAAGTTGTCCCAACTTCCCGCGGCGGCAAAATGGTAATTTCTTTGCGAGTGGAACCTGAGAAAAGCCCGGGGAGGGAAGTTGTCCCCAACTTCCCCCGAAGCAATAAGGTAATCTCCCCCCTCGCCATACAAAAAATTACCATTTTGCCGCCCCGGGAGGTTAGGGACAACCTCCCTCCCCGAGGAGCCTCGA
>JAIDPA010000181.1 GCA_029062985.1 Muribaculaceae bacterium | reverse complement strand
GTTTCATAGCTGTCCTCATCAACAAATGTTTCCCGACCATGAAAAATTAGGATGAAGAGCTTAGCTTGGAATAAGCTTTTTCAAAAAATGCGCTTTCTCTCAAACAGAGATATATATGGTAATAGAAAATAGAAAAAGGAGGCGAGAATTTCGCCTCCTTTTATACTAATGTTCCTTTATTTAGACCCTTAAAAAATAATCATTCATTTTTCAGGACTCCCAATTTCTTACCGACCTTCACAAACGCTTCAATTGCTCTGTCAAGCTGTTCGCGAGTATGTGCTGCGGAGAGCTGCACCCGGATACGAGCCTGCCCCTTCGGCACCACAGGATAATAGAAACCCGTCACAAATATTCCCTCCTTCTGCATCTCAGCTGCAAAATCCTGTGAGAGCTTGGCATCGTAAAGCATCACGGCGCAAATAGCACTCTGGGTAGGCTTAATGTCAAAACCTGCAGCCATCATCTTGTCGCGGAAATAGTTGACATTATCCACCAGCTTATCATGAAGTTCGTTGCTTTCTCCGAGCATCTTCATCATCTCCAGACTTGCACCCACAATCATTGGAGCCACAGAATTGGAGAATAAGTAAGGACGGGAACGCTGTCTGAGCATGTCGATGATTTCCTTCTTTCCCGTCGTGAAGCCACCCATAGCTCCGCCGAACGCTTTGCCAAGGGTGCCGGTAAAGATATCGATCTTGCCGTAGCAGTCAAACTGTTCAGCCACACCGTGACCCGTCGGACCAACGACACCCGCAGAATGACTTTCATCCACCATCACCAGGGCATCATACTTTTCAGCCAATTCGCATATTTTATCCATTGGAGCGACATTACCATCCATAGAGAAAACACCGTCAGTAGCAATGATTCGGAAACGACAATCCTTTGCTTCCTTCAGACAGCGCTCAAGGTCTTCCATATCTGCATTCTTATAACGGAAACGTTTTGCCTTGCAAAGACGCACACCGTCAATAATTGAGGCATGGTTAAGAGAATCGCTGATTATTGCATCTTCCTCAGTAAACAATGGCTCAAACAAACCACCGTTAGCATCGAAACATGCGGCATAAAGAATAGTATCTTCTGTCTTAAAATAATCGCTGATAGCTTTTTCAAGTTCTTTATGAAGATCCTGTGTGCCGCAGATGAATCTTACTGAGCTCATGCCATAGCCTCTTTCATCCATAGCCTTTTTGGCAGCCTCTATGAGCCGGCTATTATCAGCAAGCCCCAGATAATTGTTTGCACAGAAATTCAACACCTCGCCGTCAGTGTTTACAACTTCAATGCCCGCATTCTGCGGACTAACAATTACTCTTTCATTCTTGTAAAGTCCTGCATCTTTTATGTCCTGCAGTTCCTTAGTCAGATGTTCCTGAAATTTTCCGTACATGTATTATATTTTAAGTTTAAAATGTTGATATAATTTTTCTCAAAGTTATAAAAATATTCCCGACAAATATTTAAATTTGCAAAAAATTTGAATAAAAAACGTAATGTTCGATTCTTCACTAAAACGGCATTGCGTTTAACTACCTAACTGCTAAAGAATAATGAAGAATATTCTTATTATTGGAGCAACCGGACAAATTGGTTCTGAGCTCACTATGAAGCTCCGTTCTCTTTATCCTCAGGGTAATGTTGTGGCAGGCTACATCCATGGTGCCGAGCCCAAGGGTGAACTTCTCGAAAGCGGACCATCACACCTTGTAGACATTACCAATCCTGCACAGATTGCAGAGGCAGTCGACAAATACAAAGTCGACACAATCTACAATCTCGCAGCTCTTCTGAGTGCTGTTGCCGAGGCAAAACCCCAACTCGCATGGAAAATCGGCGTGGGTGGTCTCTACAACACTCTCGAAGTGGCAAGAGAAAAGGGATGTGCTGTTTTCACTCCAAGCTCAATCGGTTCGTTCGGAGAATCTACTCCCCATGAAAAAACACCCCAAGACACAATTCAGAGACCGGAAACCATCTATGGAGTGACAAAAGTGACTGGCGAACTCCTCTCTGACTATTACGCTCATCGTTTCGGAGTCGACACTCGTTCTGTGAGATTCCCCGGGCTTATCTCCTACGTAGCACCTCCGGGAGGAGGCACTACCGATTATGCGGTCGATATCTATTATTCGGCTGTAAAGGGAGAGACTTTCAAGTGTCCGCTCAAGCCGGGCACTTTTATGGACATGATGTACATGCCGGATGCCTTAAGAGCTGCGATTGAAATTATGGAGGCTGATCCTTCAAGACTAAAACATCGCAACTCCTTCAATATCGCTTCCATGAGTTTTGACCCGGAAATAATCGCTGCGAAAATTAAAGAATACGTGCCGGATTTCAAAATGGAGTATCATCTTGACCCTCTACGTCAAAGCATTGCCGATACATGGCCTGACAGTCTTGACGACTCATGTGCCCGTGAGGAATGGGATTGGAAACCGGAATATGACCTGGATGCAATGACTAAGGACATGCTCCTTAACCTCAGAAAGAAACTTAAAATCAACGAGTGAAAACCGACAGGCAGCCTGCCGTGATTTCATAAAATTTTATAATGTGGCGTAGGAAGATATTTATTCACGACTACGCCACGTTATTTTTAACACATTTATTATATTTCTGTATTTCATCTTATTATAATTTAGTCATATCCTTAATTTACATTTTTCTTCCTCTTTTTCCCTATTTACGATATTGCGCTTTTACATATTTTTTGTAATTTTGCACTCAAATAAATTCTAAACAAAAGTTTCTATGGGAGGTTTTTTCGGAGCAGCATCTAAGGA
>JAIDPA010000180.1 GCA_029062985.1 Muribaculaceae bacterium | reverse complement strand
CTCTTATTTTAATCTAATTTTTCAAACTTTCATTACAATAACAACGATATACATACCGGGTCCGGGATTAGTCACCTGTACACCCTGGAGATTGAAGATCTTGACTTCTTCATTAGAAGAGGTTTCAACCTCGATTATACCGGAAGTCTCGCATTCATGTGCCTGTCCTTTTTCATAATTCTTGTTACCTGTACCTTTATAGATAAACAAGTGCTCAGGAATTATATCATTAGTTTGATCACCCTTATCGTTGTTATTAAACACTACACCGGTTGTGCCTTTTGGTAGGGCAATATAGAAATGACCATGAGGACATTTTTCAGCTTTTACTCCTGGCCATGAAGTTTCTGAAGCACCCCAATAATGTACGTAGACTTCGTTCCAGTTAGTAATGGAGTTATCGTAGTAGATAACAATATTATCATTTGAAACTATTGGATCATCTCCACCACCGATAGTGGAATTTATGAATCCGCCGGCATTGTAAATGCCATTGTTTACAAATTGAAGGTCAGCTGTCTGAGAGCTACCGCCGTCATTAAAGATGATGTTTTCAGGTTGAGATTCAAAACCTACTGCATAATAAGTTTTGCCATCTATTTCAACAGTAGTAGAAACTTGAGTACCTGGCCATTTACCAAGCAGATTTGAAGTTTTGGTCCATGCGTATGCGAAGACACTATTCCAGCGTTTTGTATTAACGAAATAAACAATGTAAGGAGTGTCAAGCGGATTTACAGGTTCATCACCACCCGAATTAATCTTCTTAGTATATGTGACAGTTCCGGTTTTTGTTTTTCCTTCACTGTTTTCAGCTGCCCAAGAGACAATGACTTGATCTCCGTTCTTCATTCCCTCGCCTATTTCAAATTGAGCTGTCGAAGTGAAGGTCTTCTGTTCGCCATTACCAATCTTATACCATGCTGAAACAGCATTATGAGCAGTGGCAGTGACAGTTATGGTTTCCTCAGAGAATTTACCACCATTCGGAGAGAATGTTACAGATGCGGAAGGAACAACATGAATGCCTGACACTTCGTTCGCTGTAGACTTTCCATCATATTCGTAATAAACGTCGGAAGTAATACCTGTAATATCACCGGTTTGTTGTTGGTCATTATTGAAGATGACGTTAACTGACTCAAGCCCGTCAATTGTAAATGAATAGAAGTCACCTACTTTTTCACCAGAGTTGATAGCCTTACCTGGCCATGCGCCCAACGGTTTAACTTCATTCTTACTATCATCTTCTCCCCAAACGTAAATATTACCATTGGGAGCGTTTACATAAATTGTGATAGCTGCGTTAGGATCAACTTTCTTATATGTAACCGAACCGGTCTTTTCTTTACCTTCATCGTTTGTCGCACTCCATGAAACAGTGACTTTGTCGCCGAAGTTCATACCTTCACCGACAGTGAAAGTTGAAGTCCTGTTGGAAGGAGAAAGATTCACGCGGCTCTTACCTTCAATCTGATACCATCCTGCTACGGCTGCGTCAGAAAGAGTGACAGTGACATTCTGTGTCTCAGTTTTGAATGTGCCTCCGTTAGGATTGAATTTCACAGATGCAACAGAAGGACCTACTGCATCTTCTTTAGTATAATAATGAGTGGTTCCGTTATCAGTAAAAGATGGATTACCGCCATGAGAAACCGGAGTCGTATCATAGATGAATTTACCGTGTTCACCTACCTGACCACCTTTCCAATCTTTAACGAGCACACGAAGCTGACCCTGAGTAGCCGGAGCATCAACCGTAATTGAGCCACCTCCCTGATAAGTTTTTCCTGTTACGAGATCAGTGTATGTGCCTGCGGGTACATTGCTGAAAGTAGCGCCTCCATTGATAGCAACCAGAGCATACGAATCCTTGTAAGCTCTTTTGAATGCCCAACCGCCTTTAGCAGAACAGCCGTCCCAAGTGTACTGACCTTTACGAAGGGCAGGTACAGATTGACGAATAAGGTTAAGACGACGGATGTGCTGAGCAAGATCACCATTGAGAGTCTCTTTTACATTTCCTGATGCCTCTTTGATTTTACCAAAGCCGTCTGCTTTAATATCACCTTCCAGATAAGCTCCATAATATGCACGACCTGATTCCTTGAGTGCGAGCAACGGACCTTTATCGATAGTTATACCTTTCTGGAATTCAACTTCAGAACCGTAATAAAGACATGGAATACCGCGGAATGTAAACATTAAAGAAGTATTCTCAGCCCATTGAGCAGTGCCTCCGTCAAAACGGATACCATCATTAGGACCCGGAGAATAGTCGTGAGAGTCAACATACACGACATTCCAGGAAGCATCGTTATAATATTTATCACCGGATTTTGCTATATCAACAGCCTGAGAAGCATTATTGAAGTTATAATGCATCGGGAAGTCGATAACATTGAATCCTGAAGCTTGAGAATAGTCAGGTTCATGCCAAGCTCCGTTCACCATGAATACATTCTTTGAATCATGAACGGTAGCCGGGTCTTTCTCGCAGGTGAGCATATTGCCGAGGATAGGAGCGCCTTCGGGCACTACCTGCTGTGCCCACCAATCAGCTGTATAGCTTTTCCATTCCTCCACAAGAGCCGGATCTGATTTCCAAGTATAGTAGTGGCTTGAAAGGACATGCTGATCGCGATAGATTACTCCACCGTAGCGTGCGCAGCATTCTCCGAACATATAAAATGGCATCCCGTCGAGACGTTCTTTTTTATATTGTTCGCCAAGTTCTATAAAGCGAGGGATGAAAGCCGAGTTAAAGGTAAGCGGAGAGATATGACCAGTTGTGTCAATTCTGAAAGCGTCAACACCAAGTTTGATAAAGTTGCCATAACATTCCACAAGATAGTCAACCACAGCGGGATTTTCTGTGTTAAGGTCAACGCAGTCGCCTGCTATCTGACCCCACCATCGGCTGGGATAATCCCAGTTCCATGCATTAGACACGTGGTGGTAATAATTCTTGTTGTCAAGATTATTTCCCCCGGTATTCTTCATATATTTGAATCTTTCAGAATACTGAGTTTTAGCTCCGTCGTTAGGAAGCTCCCAATAAGCTTGACCTCCAAGTTTTTCTTCATCAGGAATCAGAGATGTGGTAATATCAGCCTGATTTTTGATGTTTTGATCACGGTCAAAAAGATGACATAATCTGTCTTCACCGAAATTACCGGTGTGCTGAAGCACTATATCAAGTACAATTTTGAGACCTTTAGCGTGAGCGGCGTCAATGAGTGATTTAAAGGTAACATCCTTAGGGCTGCCCCATTCCTTGCGGCTTTCATAGCGGAGATCCACTTTGGAGAAATCCATAGCGTGATAGCCATGATAATCGAAGCCGGAAGCATTCTGCACGATAGGGGTAATCCAGATAGCAGTAAAGCCGAGAGCCTTGATATAGTCTAATTTGTCGATAAGACCTTGGAAGTCGCCTCGCCATACCGGGTCGTTATTTTTGATCTGATCAGCCTGACCATCCCAAGAAAGAACATTGTTGGTGGGGTCGCCATCATAGAAACGAGTGGTGATCGCGAAGTAGATTGTTTCATCGCGGAAATCAGTACGATTGTCAAACGTACTGAAGTCAGGACCTTGAGCTTGTGCAGCCAGTCCTAAGGGTGAGAGCGCACTGAAGGCTAAGAGCCCCGCGGCTGCCCATTTGTAGAATTTTTGCATATAAAGTTGGTTAGTTAAGCTCGGGAGTAGAAGATCGTAAAATCTCGAAATCCCAATATGTAAGAATTTTTGCAAAATTAGATAAAAATTGAATTATGAGAAAAATTTAGTATATGTTATAAAACATGTTTTTTGAAAGATTGATATTATCTTCATAAGCCGCTAAACAAGTCGTGAGAGATTGTAAGGAATAGGGGAGGGATGCTGTCCGTTATTACGCATCTCTCCCCGCATTAAGTTTTTAGCCTTTTTTAATTGAATTTTTGGTCATTCAATCTCTATTGTATAGTTCTCAAGAAACTCCTGTGTCTTCTTTATGTATTCTGTCATCACCACATCGTCTTCCACGAACGGTATTACCTCACGATATGCTTTCATCACTTTCTCAATCTGAGGAGAGGATTTCAGAGGGCGACGGAAATCTATTCCCTGAGCGGCGTTCAAAAGTTCGATGGAAGCAATAATCTTAAGATTGTCTATAATCTTATGAAGCTTCGTAGCGGCATTAGCTCCCATGGAGACTAAATCTTCCTGACCGTTGGAACTTACGATTGAATCGCATGAGGCGGGCCAGGCATACATCTTATTCTGACTGACAAGAGAGGCATCGGCATACTGAGGTATCATAAATCCGGAATTAAGTCCGGGTTTTGCCACAAGGAATTCAGGCAACCCTCTTTGACCGAGAATGAGTTGAGCTACACGGCGCTCTGAAATGTTGCCAAGTTCAGCAAGCGCCACTCCCATATAATCAAACACAAGAGCTATCGGTTCGCCATGGAAATTACCTCCGCTCACCACCATATCCTCATCAGGAAAGACTGTAGGATTGTCGGTCACTGAATTGATTTCCGTATGAAGCACTTCCGTAACGTGATGCATTGCATCTTTCACAGCTCCGTGCACCTGGGGTATGCAACGGAAAGAATAGGGGTCCTGCACGTGTCCTTTTTCCCTTTCTATAATTTCACTTCCTTTCAGGATTTTGCGGTAGATTTCAGCAGTCTCTATCTGCCCGCGATGAGGACGGACTCTGTGAAGACCTTCCCAGAAAGGCTCTATTCTCCCGTCGTATGCCTCCAGACTCATTGCACCAAAGAGATCAAAACAGTTGACGAGATGCCATGCGTCGATAAGTGCCTTGATGCCGTTCGCACTCATGAACTGTGTGCCGTTGAGCAGAGCAAGTCCTTCCTTTGACTGGAGTTTAATTGGTTCCCAACCGAATTTTTCAAGAATCTCCTTACCTGTATATTTTTCACCTTTATAAATCACCTCACCTTCTCCGATCAGAGGGAGAAAAAGGTTAGCGAGAGGAGCAAGGTCACCGCTGGCTCCGAGTGAACCGCGGTCGCATACGACAGGGTAAATGTCATTGTTATAGAAATCAATGATACGCTCTACCGTCTTCAATTGGACTCCGCTGAAGCCCATGGAGAGTGCATGTGCTTTCAGAAGGAGCATCAGTTTTACGACAACAGGGTCAACGGGAGTGCCGACGCTGCATGAATGGCTTTTCACAAGATTTTCCTGCAAAGTGGAAAGCTGTTCGCGAGAAATCTGTTTGTTGCAGAGGGATCCGAACCCGGTTGTCACTCCATATATAGGTGCTTCATGTTTATCGGCTTTACTGTCGAGATAGTCACGGCAATGCTGAATTTTCTGCTTTGCCTCGTCGGAGAGGCAAAGTTTCATATCATTGAGAAGTATTTTTTCAATAATATCATACGTCAGAAGGCTTGAGCCGATTGCAAAAGTATTGTCCATTTTGTGTTTTGGCTATTGATATGTGGTATCAGATTATTAATCGATTCAGATTTTATCATTCACAATGATTCCGTCATGAATAGTGGTGCGCACACAGTTCATGCCGACATAATAAGGAAGCATGGAAATCTCCGGAAATTCAAGGATTATGATATCAGCACGCTTTCCCGGTTCGAGCGACCCTATTTCATCTGCCATCCCGAGGGCAGCCGCTCCGTTTAGAGTCAGGGCGGTAATGGTCTCTTCAATTGACATCTTCATATAAATACAAGCCAACGCTATAGTCAAGGGAATCGAACCTGAGAAACAGCTTCCGGGGTTAAGATCAGTGGCAAGCGCGACCGCGGCTCCTGATTCAATGAATTTTCTTGCCGGAGCGTAAGGTTCGCGAAGTGCAAAAGCTGTCAGGGGAAGAAGCGTGGCGACGACACCTTTTTCCGCCATTCTTTCTATACCTTGTTCGCTGACGTGAAGAAGGTGGTCGGCAGAGACAGCTCCAACTTCAGCTGCCAACTCCGCACCTCCAAGACTGACTATCTCATCAGCGTGGAGTTTCAATTGCATTCCTGCTTCGCGAGCAGCTGTAAGCAAACGTCGGGAGTCGTCAATCTCGAAAACATTTTTTTCAGTGAAGATATCAAAAAAACGGGCTTTAGATGCTACTTTTGGTAACATCTCTTTAATAATCAGATCGACATATTCTGCTGTGCGTCCTTTATACTCGCAGGGGACTGCATGTGCTCCTAAAAAGGTGGAAATGATATTGAGCTTTTGTCCCGGAACAGCGGAGAGCTCGGCAATGGCATCAAGCATTTTAATTTCATCCGAAGTGTTGAGCCCGTATCCGCTTTTTGCTTCAACTGTCGTAACACCCATTTCCGACATCCTGTCGATGAACCATTGAGCTTTACTGACGAGTTCATCTATTGAAGAGAGATGGGTAGCGTTGACTGTGGACTGGATACCTCCACCACGCTCCATGATGCTCATATATGATTCCCCTTTAAGACGCCATCCGAATTCATCAGGACGATAACCTCCGAATATCAGGTGAGTATGAGAATCCACAAACCCGGGAAGCACGGCACGTCCACCGGCATCAATGACACATATATCTTTCAGTGAAGATTCAGGACAGACAGAATGGTTACCTATCTGGAGAATGACGCCGTCTTTTATAAGGATGGACGCATTTTCATACTTTTGAAGCAGACCCATTTCCTCACCCCTTCTGGCAGATGAGCCAAGAGGGGTGAAGATATTGGCGTTTTTTAATAAGAGATTACCGTTCATATTGCGGAATTGTAAAGGATTGTCGGTGATCAGTTTTTGGAAATAACTCCGTCAACAATTTCAAGGATTCTCCTTTCTCTCTCTATGGCTGAAGAGGCAATATGTGAAGCTTCCTCAAGGAGAGCATCTGCAACGACGCGGTCTTTCAAGCCGGCGGCATTTATTCTTACGTTAAGATTCGCACCGAGCACGGCTGAACGGGCAGCTAACGCACCTACACCGGCATCGCTTACAGAAGCCGGATTACCCTTGAGTGCCATCTCTTCGAGCACATCGAAAGCTTCAATAGCAGTCTTCATGGTGCGCAGTGGCACTTCAGTGGCATAAAGGGTTGCGTCCTGCAAGGCTTTTGAACGGGCTTCTTTCTCTTCCGGAGTCTTTTTCGGCATGGCGAAAACAGCCATAATTCTGTTGAAAGCTTCCGTATCTTCATCCACCAGACTCAGAAGGCGGTCTTGAATATGATGAGCCTTTTCAGCTACAGATGCAAATTCTTCCCAGCGGTCGTCCCAACCGGGTTTATGTGCTGATAAATTTGCCACCATTGCTGCCAGGGCAGCCCCCAGAACACCCATATAGGCAGAAATGCTGCCACCCCCGGGAGCAGGTGATTCTGAAGCTGTTTCTTCTGCAAATTCCTTACAGGTGAGGTCAATGAGTTTTCTCCCTTTTTTATCCGCAATCATATCTTCAATAATCTTTTCCTCACGGACGAAAGGTTTGAGTTCATCAAGACCCATAGATTTCACTGCGATCTTTACTATTTCATCTTCCGAAATACCGGCTGACCGTTGCTGTTTATGAAGGTAGTGTTTCCCGGCATCAATGATAGTACGTTTTGGTACGAGTCCGACAATCTCTGTGCCCGTCACTCTCACACCTCTCTTGGCAGCCGCGCGGCATACTTCATCAAAAGCCACGTGGAGTGGAGTAGTGGCAATATCCGTTATATTCATTGATACCTGAGCGATGCCATATTCATCAATAAACCAACCGATAGCCTTTGTTGCCTTAAGTGTGCCCGGAAGCATTATGACATTCCCTGCCTCATCTTTCAGAGGTTTGCCATTCGGTTTTCCCCCTTCACGCTTGGGTCTTCCTTTTTCACGCACATCAAAGGCAATGGCATTGGCGCGGCGGGTGGAAGTGGTATTGAGATTGAAATTCACTGCAATAAGGAAATCCCTGGCTCCGACCGCAGTACATCCTGTCCGGGCTGCCTCTTCATCGAAAGGTCTGTCGCCGAAATCGGGTCCGTCACCTTTTCCCATCCTTTCAGCCAAACCTTCATATTCCCCTTGACGGCAGACGGCAAGGTTTTTTCGTTCGGGAGTGAATGCAGCAGCTTCGTAGCAATAACAGGGAATATTTAATTCAGTCGCTGCTCTTTCTGCCAGTTGCCGGGCAAGGGAGGCACACTCTTCGAGAGTGATTCCGCTGACGGGGATAAGGGGACAGACATCCGTAGCTCCCATGCGAGGATGGGCGCCGTGGTGCTTGCGCATGTCAATAAGTTCGGCAGCCTTTTTCATTCCGCGCAGTGCAGCCTCCATGACGGGTTGAGGTTCACCAACGAATGTGACGACTGTGCGGTTGGTGGCTTCTCCGGGGTCAACATCGAGCACCCTTACTTCGTTTCCTTCCTCGATTGCAGCTACGATCGCATTGATTATATCTTTATCTCTACCTTCTGAAAAATTAGGCACACATTCAATTATCTGTTTCATGGTTTGAGTTTTATGGTAATTCCCTGTGTCATCTCAACAGGACGACACAGGGGTGATTGAAATAATGGCTGATGGAATTATTCTGAAATTAATGTTCTGAGCATTTCTTCGTCAGCGATGAAAGGTTCGGTAATCATGAAGCCGTTTTCAGACTGCGATTCGTTCCATTCTTTGACAGTAGCAACCGCATTAGGATTACGAGCCCAGCTGCGGCGGGCGACTCCTCCCATGACATCCCACAGCATTGCGTTACGTAGAATTTCATCGACTCGTTCGGAGCCGTCGCAAAGCATTCCGAAACCACCGTTTATTGCCTTTCCTATTCCGACACCTCCGCCGTTGTGGAGAGCCACAAGGCTCATGCCTCTTGCGCAGTTTCCCGCAAAGCATTGCACAGCCATATCCGCCATAACGTTGGAGCCATCCTTTATATTGGAGGTTTCGCGGAAGGGGGAGTCAGTGCCGCTGACGTCATGATGGTCTCTGCCGAGCATTATCGGTCCGACTTCACCGTTTCTAACCATCTCGTTAAAACGTAAGGCAATTCTCAGACGCCCCATAGCATCCTGATAAAGAATTCGAGCCTGAGTGCCCACCACGAGTGCGTTTTTCTCGGCATCCCTGATCCAGTTGTAATTATCGCGGTCCTGTCCTCTGCGGTCAGGGTCGATACATTCCATTGCAGCCCGATCAGTCTTCACGAGGTCTTCATGTTTTCCGCTGAGACAAACCCAGCGGAATGGTCCGTAGCCGAAATCAAAGAGCATTGGCCCCATTATATCTTCCACGTATGAGGGCCATATAAAACCATCTTTTTCATCTGAACCGTTTCGAGAGATTTCCCTCACACCTGCGTCATAAACGGCTTTCATGAAAGAGTTGCCATAATCAAAGAAATATGTCCCTTTCGCTGTCAGCGCCTTTATTGCTTCAAAATGGCGACGCAAAGAACGGTCAACCTCATTGCGGAATGCCTGAGGATTTTCATGCAGCAGATGGGTTCGTTCGTCAAAAGATAACCCTGCGGGACAGTATCCCCCCTCATAAACGGCATGACATGAAGTCTGATCGCTCAGAAGCTCTATTTTCTTATCATTCTCCACTGCATATTCGAGAAGGTCGACAATATTTCCATGGTAAGCTATTGAGAGCGGTTTCTTTTCTTCCATGGCTTTTTCAGCGAGACGGAAAGCTTCCGGAATCGAATCGGTCACTTCCTGCACCCACCCTTGGTTTTTTCTTGTCTCGATACGCGAGGCATCCACCTCTGCTATTATAGAGGCAGCCCCCGCAATGTCGGCTGCCTTGGGTTGAGCGCCGCTCATTCCTCCCAGACCGGAAGAAACAAACAGGTGACCGCGCAAGTCGCCGTCTTGAGGAACTCCGAGTTTCATTCTGCCGGCATTCAGGATAGTATTGAAAGTGCCGTGTACTATTCCTTGCGGGCCGATATACATCCAGCCACCTGCAGTCATCTGTCCGTAGTTTGCAACCCCCATTTGCATTGCCTCATGCCAGTCATGAAGGTTGTCAAACATTCCGACCATCATGGCGTTGGTGATGATGACTCGCGGAGCATCCTTCTTTGAAGGGAAAAGACCGAGCGGATGTCCGGATTCAACGACGAGTGTTTGTTCGTCGGTCAGCTCTTCAAGGTATTTTTTTATAAGGCGATACTGAAGCCAGTTTTGACATACCTGACCGGTTTCGCCGTAAGTTACAAGTTCGTATGGATAAAGGGCAATATCGAAGCATAGGTTATTGTCAATCATCACCTGAAAAGCTTTTCCAGCAAGACATTTTCCTTTGTACTCATCAATAGGTTTTGCTTTGAGATCCCCTTCAGGACGCCAGCGGTAGGCATATATTCTGCCTCGTGTGCGTAATTCTTCAAGAAATTCGGGCGCAATCTTTTCGTGGAGTTCTTCAGGGAGATACCTCAGAGCATTTTTCAGAGCAGTGATTGTTTTCTCCTTAGATAGGGAATATCCACGGTCCGGAGCACGACGAATTCCTTCTTTAAAAGCCGGATATGCAGGAAGTTCGCCTGATAGGAGTATTTTTTCTTGTTTCATGGCGTATGATTGTTGAATAGGTTTGGCGAAAGAAGAAACAATTATAAGAAATTGTCTTAATGCTGCGAAATTAATCAAAAATCTAATAAAACCAAAAGAACGAGGGAGAAAATTTACTGAATTTCTATCATTTTTCTATGAAATACACTAATCATGAGAGACTTTTCGAGGTGTGTGATAGATTATTGAAAGAGGGAATTTCCGGAGGCTATTAAAATAATTTGTAAAAGAGTTAATCATTGTAAAGAAAAAGAAGATGTTGAGTGTTTATAAATAAATGTCAAACTATTAGAATAATAAAGGATGAGAAAATTTTTACAAAACATAGGAATAGCGGGGGTTTTACCGCTCATCATGGCTTTGGTGCCTTTTTCAGGAAAGGCTCAGTATGCACAGATTGTTGATCAGCTTCCGCAGTTGCTGTCGCCCGCACTTTCCGGTTCAATGAAATATAAAGGTTTCGTTGATGCGACTGCCACTTTTGGAGTCGGCAATAACAAGGCTAATTTTGTGGGATTGTCGACCACACAGGGTTTTCAATATTCTTCATGGTTCTTTATGGGAGCAGGCATCGGTATTGATGTTGCTATGTTAAATCTTGACGCGAATATCCCTGACCAGCCGTTGGCTCCCGGAATGTCAAAGACTAAGGCGATGATTCCTCTTTTTTCAGATTTCAGATTCAACATAGGAGGCACCGGAAAACCATCATTTTTTATCGACATAAAGGCAGGAGCTGCCTGGCTTCTTGGCGGAAGTTATCTGCAGTTGAATACAGGTGCATTGTCAACACGCACACAGTTCATTTTGCGTCCGTCATTGGGTGTCAGAATCCCGACAAATTCGCAGAAACCGAAGCAGGCAATTAATATAGGCGTAACATATCAGCTGATAACTGCCAATAATTCATGGGGATATTGGGGCGGTAGCGGTTATGACACGACTCTCAGCTCTATCGGAGCTACCGTCGGGTATGAGTGGTGATTAGGTGATGGGAGATTGGGTGTTGAGAGATTGGGTGTCGGGAGATTAGGTGATGGGAGATTGGGTGTTGAGTGTCAAGGTAAAAGCAACCTTGGTGCAAATTTATTTGTCTCCGACCTTGCGCCTCGAGCCTTGCGCCTCGAGGCTCGAGGCTCTTTCATTTAAGATTCCCTTTTACAATTCAAAAATGAGGTAAGTTTATAAGGAATACCCTTTAAGCCAACCCGCCTTTAATTCCTGTTGCAAAATAAAATTGTCTCTTCCCATTTATTGTCTATCTTTGATTCCTACCTCATTATTTATACCTAAACCCTATACCCTCCCAATGCGAACCTTGGACCGGGATATCTCTCTTGCAAAGTGGACCGGACCAAACTCTGAACCAACTCCACAAATCACTGTAACATAGTTAGTAGCATGTCGAAAGTGTAGAAAATCTTGGTTCATAAGTGAACCATAACTACATCTTTAGTAAAGAAAATAGCCATCCCCTGATCCCCTAATGTAAGTCTTTTTAAATGAAAGAGCCGTGCGCCTCGAGTCTTTTAAATAAAAAAAGAGAGGGTAGGGGATTGATAAAACGAAAAAAAGCATTAACTTTGCAGCGCTGTTGAAAAGCGCTCTAAGGAAAGATGCCGGAGTGGTCGATCGGGACGGTCTCGAAAACCGTTGTACCCTTACGGGTACCCAGGGTTCGAATCCC
>JAIDPA010000018.1 GCA_029062985.1 Muribaculaceae bacterium | reverse complement strand
CCAAATCCCCCAATCACCTAATCACCCAATCACCTAATCACCTAATCACCTAATCACCCAATCACCCAATCTCCCAATCTCCTAATCTCCCAATCCCCTAATCTCCCAATCCCCCAATCAACCCAATAAAAAAAGAGCGTACCCATTAATGAGCCGCTCTTTCGAAGTGTATGTAAATTATGAATTAGGGGAATTAATTCTGATGGGGCTGCACGTTGATGAATTTGCGCCCTTCTTTTCCTGTGGTGAAGACTACTACTCCGTCGATGAGTGCGAAGAGTGTATGGTCTTTACCCATTCCTACATTAAGACCGGGGTGGTGTACAGTGCCACGCTGACGTTTGATGATATTGCCGGCTTTGCAGTTTGACCCACCGAAGATTTTCACACCGAGTCGTTTGCTTTCTGATTCGCGGCCGTTCTTAGAACTGCCGACACCTTTTTTATGTGCCATATCTGATGAGTTGTTTTTTTACTTTTCGATTGATTTAACCAAAATTTTGGAGAACTGCTGACGATGTCCGTTTTTACGGCGATAGCCTTTGCGACGTTTTTTCTTGAAAACGATCACTTTTTCTCCTTTTACAAGAGGAAGGAGAACTTCGCAGTTTACTTTTGCACCTTCAACGGCAGGTGCACCGACTTTCACGTCGCCGTCGGCATCTATGAGAAGCACTTTGTCGAATGAGATTGCATCTCCTTCTTTCACTTCATCACCGAGATGATGGACATAAAGGAACTTACCTTCCTCAGCTTTGAACTGCTGTCCTTTGATTTCTACAATAGCGTACATTGACTATTAATAATTGATTAGCAATTATTTCCGTTGGGCGGAAGGCTGCTATAGCCTTCTCTTTTCGGAGCCTTGGCGGAATTCACGGCTGCAAAAGTAATAATTTCTGCGCTTTTCTCCAAATTTTTTTGTAGAATTTTAAGGACTTTAAGGTCTTTGCTCCATTTCCTTTGTTTTATGGAGCGGAAGGGTGTAGATGAGGGAGAAGGAGGCACCCAGGGACGCGCCTGCTCCGCAGCCGGGAATGAACCAGGGTGTGGAGTTGGCTGCATCGGATACTTTGAATTTATGGCGGTAACGGAGGTTCCACCCCATGCTTATATTTTTCCAGAGCATTACCTTAATACCTGCCACTACCTCACCATAGAATGCGTGTGCCTTCTGGTCAGTGAGGGAGAACCGATTGGTCTGATCCCAGTAGGATGAATTGATTGTTATGTCGGTGATGTCGTAGGAGAATGATGAATAGCCTCCGCGAAGTCCGAGATATACCTGATAGTCGGGATTGCTTTTATAAAGGAAGTTGTAGTTGATACCTATTTTACCATAGAATGAGGGCTTACCTTTGTAACGGAAGTTGCCTTCATCGGGATGATTGTCGGCAAAACCAATTCCGAACTCCACGATTGGCTCAAACCAGTTGTGGAGCGATAGGGATGCCCATACATCGTAGCTCTGATGTGTCTGTCCGGCAAGTTTCATGATAGCATCAAAGAAATTGACTCCGACACTCACTGACTGCAGGAGAGGATAGACGGGACCAGAATTGACTTTGGTTACTGTGTCGAGTTCAGCAAGGAAGAGCACCGGCTCATTCAGAGGATTTCCATGCTTGTCATAATAATGCAGTGTAGGTTGCTGTGGTTTTGTGGGGTCATTGTCTACCGGTGTGATTTTCTTCTGAGCAAATCCGGGGAGGGTGGCTACAAATATTGATATGAGGGTCAGCAGAATGCGCATATTACGTTTCATTGCTCACCTCCTTCCTCCTGAATATTCACCCGGAAATATATGCGTAAGTTTTCACCCGGAGCGTTAGTGATTTCTCCCTCCGGGCACGTTACCGAGTCGATAAAGTTCTGGGTCCAGGAGATATCCTGAATACGGTATTTATAGATTGTGCCGCAAGCAGAGGATACGAACCAAGGCTGGATTTCGTATTTGAAAGTGATGACGTCGGTGATTCTCAATTTGCCTGCCAGTCCGCTGAGATAGCTTATCCTGTAGGATGTCTCCGGCTGGTCGATCCGAAACGGAAGGTAGGCCTGCGAGAGGCTCCGCACGGAGTCATGGAGCACGCTATCACCGGGCACATCGATTCCGGCTACCGATATTGAGTCTATACTGATAGCCTGCGGAGTTAGGGAGGAGGAATAGAATCCGGCAAGAGGTAGGGAGTTCTTGTTGTCGAGACATTCCGAGGAGCTACATGCAGCAACCACTCCAAGCAGTAGAGCAGGAATTAAAAAAGTAAGAACTATATGTTTCAGCAATCTTTTCACTATAAATTTCTTTATTCAACTTTCGCGAGATCAAGTTGAGGATTAAGTTGAGCCTGCGAAACTTAAAATTACAAACGTCACAATCTTTGTCCTGACCTAATTATATCATAATAAAGAGGATTTGTTGAGTCTTCAATCAGCAAGACCGGTTCTATTAAATTACTCACCTGACGCCTTATTTTCCATAGAAGAGGAGTATCTGAAAAATAATCACGATCAAAATTTTCCACAATGACCGCTATATCTATATCACTATTACTATTCTGTGTATTCCTACTATAAGAACCATAAAGATATACAGCCTTGACCGGAAGTTGTTTTTCAACCATCTCTTTATACTTCTTAGCCAATCCTAAAGCCTGTTCTTTATCCATAACAACGTTGTAAATTAGTTATTTCTTTCCAATCTCTTCAGCTATGAGATAATTGTTGCGCTCGGGAGAATTACGGGTGATGAGTTCGCCGATAAAACCTGTCAGGAAGAATTGAAGACCCATCACCATGGCTGCGAGTGAAAGATAGAAATAGACGGATTTGGTGACGTAGAAATGATAGGAGTCGCTGTTAATGCTGACTATCTTGAGGATGAGCACAACGAGCACTGCAAGAAAACCGATTATGAACATCAGGGAGCCGAAAAGTCCGAATATATGCATCGGTTTGACTCCGAATTTCGATTGAAACCAGAGCGTGGCGAGGTCGAGATACCCGTTGACAAACCTGTCGAGCCCGAACTTTGTGTGTCCGTATTTACGTGCCTGATGCTGCACCACCTTCTCCCCTATTTTCCTGTATCCAGCGTTCTTAGCGAGATAAGGTATATAACGATGCATATCGCCATATACTTCTATATGCTTCACGACTGCCTTGCGGTAAGCTTTCAGTCCGCAGTTGAAATCGTGAAGGTTAGGAATGCCGCTGACTTTTCTCGCAGTGGCATTGAAAAGCTTGGTCGGTATGGTCTTCGAAAGAGGATCGTAACGTTTCTTTTTCCAGCCCGATACGAGGTCATACCCCTCCTGGGTAATCATTCTGTAAAGCTCCGGGATTTCGTCCGGACTATCCTGAAGATCAGCGTCCATGGTGATGACCACATCGCCTTCCGCCCTTTTGAAGCCTACATTAAGAGCCGGAGATTTACCATAATTGCGCGAGAAAGAGATGGCGCGAATAGCATCGCTATCGGCTGCCAGAGATTTTATCACTTCAAGAGAGCGGTCGGTAGAACCGTCGTCTACAAAAATGATTTCATAACTGAAACCGTTTTCTGCCATCACGCGCTGAATCCAGGCGGTGAGTTCGGGGAGGGATTCCTCTTCGTTGTATAGAGGTATGACTACTGAGATATCCATTTACAGAGGGATGATTACGGAGGTGGGTTGCGAGGAGATTGAGATTGCGAAATTACAAAAAATTTTTTAATTCTATGAATTTACCTCCAACTCTCTTTTGCGGCGTGCAAGGATGCAAGCGAGAAAAAGAGAAAGAAGGGAGCCGCAGAAGCACGTCGACCACGCAAGACTGCTGACAAATTCCATGCCGTTTGGGAGGAGATGGGCTTCGATTGCCTGCCGCATGAGGTCTACCGTTGATGAATAGTCGGCTGCCATGGGTGAGGATTCAATCGTAGCAATGGCGTTGGAGATATAAGAGTAGACGAAGCCGGGGTCGACAAACTTGATGTAGAGGGCTGAAAGGAGTGTACATATCAGGGTGCCGAATATGACGGCGTATATCCCTCCCAGCCAAAGTGTTGCCACACGCCTATATTCAGGGCGCTCGCGGGCTATGCGCTCCATGAGATAGCCTAAAAGGAATGGGAATCCTATCAGGAGGGGAAATATGAGCAGAGGAAGAAAGGGCACCTTAAGACTGAAAAGAAGGCATGCTGAAATAAGAGACAGATAGATTCCTACGGGTATTCCGGCGTGGGCTGCGTAACGATAAATTGACATGATAACAGAGATGTTAGGGAGTGAGAATTTATTTGGAATGGAGAGAGATTATGCAAATATAGCAGTTATTTGGTAGATTGCCAAATGATTTGTAAATTTGTAGACATTTTTTGTGCAGGCTCAAGGCTTGAGGCTTGAGGCTTTAGGCATTAGGCTGGAAGATCAAGGCTCAAGGCGCGAGCTTACTGGGGAGGGAAGTTGTCCCCAACTTCCCCACGCGCTGACAATGCCGGAGCAAAACCTAAAGCCTCCAGCCTAATGCCTAAAGCCTAAAATGCCTCGGACCCTCAATTTTATAATTAAAAAATTAAGAATATGTCAAGACGAAAAAGATCTTCTTTCGGAGGATTCCCTCTTTTTATATTGGGAGCAAGCATTTTGCTTATTGCTGCCGGATGCTTCATGGCTATGGGTTCGGGCTGTTCGGAGTCGGAGCCTGTAGAGCCGGGTAAGCCTTCAAATTCTTCCTCTAAACCTAAGCATTATCCGGGTCTGGAAACCGTCAATATCCCGGGGAACCTTCCGTCGCAAGTGAAGGAATATCTGGGTTTCACCCTCTCGTTTAATAAAGAGAACAAGACTCCTAATTATGTGGCTTGGGAGCTGCTCAATGAGGAGACTCAGGGCGACGAGGGTCGTTCGAACAATTTCTGGACTGATGAAGATCTGGAAGGATGTCCGACTACCAAGGATTACACAGGCTCGGGGTTCGACCGAGGTCACCTCTGCCCTGCCGCCGACCAGAAATGGAATCCGCAGGCAATGTCGGATTGTTTCGTGATGGCAAATATCTGTCCGCAAGATCATGCCTTGAATGCCGGAGCTTGGGCTACGCTTGAAAATAAGGAGCGCCAGTGGGCACAGCGTGATTCGGCTTTGATGATTATCGCAGGTCCGATTTATACGGATTCCGACACACAGAGAATCGGGGCTGCCAAGGTGAGGGTGCCGAGTGCTTTCTTCAAGGTGCTTGCCGCTCCTTATCTGGATGAACCCCGAGGGATTGCCTTCGTATATCCTAATATGAAGTCGCCGGGCAACATGGAGAATTATGCCATGAGCATTGATGAGCTGGAACGTCTGACGGGTTTCGATTTCCTTCCGGCTTTGCCTGATGACGTAGAGAATAAAGTGGAATCTACCTTCTCATTCAAGGAATGGAACAGGTCAAAGTAGGTATGCAGCAAGATACGATAGCGGCTATTTCTACCCCTCCGGGGGTGGGGGGAATAGCGGTGGTGCGAGTGTCGGGCAGGGATGCCTTGCGCATTGTCGGAGAGGCGTGGAAAGGGCAACCCGTGGAAAAGATGGACAGCCATACGGCACATCTCGGGAAATATGTGGCTACGGACGGCACGCTGCTTGATGAAGCGGTAATCACCGTTTTTCGATGCCCGAATTCATTCACCGGAGAGGATGTCGCTGAGATTTCCGTACATGGTTCGCGCTGGATTCAGCGTGAAGTAATGGCAGATCTTATCCGTCGAGGTGCCCGTACTGCCGGTCCGGGAGAGTTTACCCAGAGGGCTTTCATGAACGGACGTCTTGACCTCGCTCAGGCTGAGGGTGTGGTTGATCTTATAGCGTCTTCTTCGCGCGCTGCACATGCGCTTGCCATGAGTCAGACTCGGGGTCATTTTTCTCGCGGTCTGGAGGAAGTCAGGAATGAACTCGTGGAACTCGCTTCGCTTCTCGAGCTTGAACTTGATTTCTCGGAAGAGGACGTGGAGTTTGCCGACCGCGAACGTCTTGTCAGTCTTGCATCAAATCTGATAAGACGCCTTGACCGTCTGGCTGCCTCTTATTCGTCGGGAGCTGCTTTGAAGGATGGCGTCCCGACCGTGATTGCCGGAGTGCCCAATGCCGGAAAGTCCTCGCTTCTTAATCTTCTGCTGGGCGACGATAAAGCTATAGTGAGTGATATTCCGGGCACAACTCGCGATACTATCGAAGACACTCTGGAAATCGAGGGTATTCTTTACCGCTTTATTGATACTGCCGGACTACGTTCCACATCCGATACCGTTGAGGGTCTGGGGATAGAACGTGCCCGAGAGAAGATGCGTCAGGCGCGTATAGTAATCTGGATTTTCGACCCTACCGCTGACCTCGCTTCCCAACTTGAGGAATATGAGAAGTTCGCTGCCGATAATCATACGACTCAGATCATCACAGTAGTCAATAAAACAGATCTGATGCCGGGCGCCGATTTGCGTTCGCTGGCGGGAGACGATTCGCGTTCGCTGGCGGGAGACGATTTGCTGGCAGGGGACGCCCCACCCTATTCCTCGTTGCCGACTTTTAAGACCGGGGCTCAGTCTGAAGGTATGAAGCTGAATGAGGCTGTGTGGCTGAGCGCGAAGACCGGAGCTCAGTCTGAAGGTATGAAGCTGAATGAGGTTGTGTGGCTGAGCGCGAAGACCGGAGAAGGTGTTGAAGAGCTTATGGGAAGACTCCGCAGCATTGCCACCGACGGCTACGACCCACAATCTGAATTTATTGTGACTAACGCCCGCCATTACGAAGCACTCCTGAAAGGCTCGGAAGCCCTCCGCCGCGCCCTCTCAGGACTCGAGACCGGACTCTCAGCCGACTTCATAGCCCAAGATATCCGCGAAGCCACCACCCACCTCGGCACCATCACCGGCTCCGTAACCACCGACACCCTCCTCCACAACATATTCGCCAAATTCTGCATCGGCAAATAGATAACAGATTACGAAGGACGTAAAGGCTTCCTCCCCTACACCCTATGCCCCTGCAAAATCGACAAATCCAACCTCCCCACCTTCGAGTTCTAACCTCAAACGTTCTTTTAATAATATCCCGACAGAATGATATGAGATCTTCTGCCGGGATATCATTTTACCAAGTAATGATACGATCAACAATATCTTGTTGTTCAGCTGATGTCCTGCGAAGATAAATACGTGTGGTTTCTATGCTTTCGTGCCCCATTAGGTCAGCAAGCAAAGAGATGTCATTGAATTTCTCAAGGAAATTTTTTGCGAAACGGTGACGGAATGAGTGTGGATATATAACTCTCTCATTCAATTCGTATTTTCTTGCATACGTTTTGAGCTGTTGGGAGATTCCTCTAGTAGTTATTCTTTCTCCAAAACGATTGAGAAATAGGTAGCCACTTTCTCTATTTTCTGATTGAAGCCATGCTGTAGCCTCCTCACGAAGTTTCTTTGGGATGAACAGTCGACGGATTTTACCACCTTTTGTATAGATGTCGTAATAGCCTAATGTGACATGTTCAACTTTGAGCTGGACAAGTTCACTAACGCGCGCTCCAGTTGCGGCAAGGAAGCGCACAACAAAATACCATGTCTGATTTTCTTCCTTCTTCAACTTGTTTTTAAGGAAGTTATAGTCTGCGTTACTGATAACATTCTCCAAGTAGGAGCGTTGTTGTACTTTGACTGACTTAAGTCTCAGACGAGACTTATTGCTGAAAGTTAGATACTTGTTCAAAGCCTGAATACGGAGATTTACCGTCTTTGGCTTAAACGTTTCGATGAGATAGGTTTTGTAGAGTAACAAGTTTTTCTTGTTTAGCTCTTTATAGCGTGAAAAGAAATCATTTACCGCATAACGATATGCAGCTATTGTATTCTTTGCCATATTCCCATCTCTCAGAAAGACTTCAAATTCTTTTGTCATGTTGTTAATCTTATTAATGAGATAGATACTAATAAGATAATGGCTCTTCAAAACTTCAATTAGTTCCTATTATGAGAAGACACTCGCCACTGGCTCTGTAAAGTGCATCGACGATGAGATTCCATTTGAGTTACCAGAAAGATGGGCATGGGAACGCTGGGGTAATATTTCATTCTCTATTCAATATGGATATAATGCACCGGCAATTGAGAATGGTGATGTAAGAATGGTTCGTATCAGTGACATTCAAGATAATAAGGTACTATGGCATAAAGTGCCCTTTTGCAAAATTGCTGCTAATGAAATGCCTAATTATATTCTTGAGACCAACGATATTTTATTCGCAAGAACTGGTGGAACAGTCGGGAAGTCATTTTTAGTTGAAAATGTGCCCGTTGAAGCCATATATGCAGGCTACTTAATTCGAACTAGATATTCCAATGAATTAAGCCCTATTTACTTAAAATCTTTTATGGAGAGTTCTCTGTATTGGGAACAACTAAAATCCGGTACAATCGCTACAGCTCAGCCTAATTGTAATGGTAAAACTTTAGGAAAAATGCTTATTCCAATTCCCCCAAAGGATGAACAAAAAAGAATTGTAGCTAAAATAGCTGAGATCAAGCCTTTGATTGAAAATTATGGGGTGATAGAATTATCATTGAGGGATCTAAATAATTGTATAGATGAAAAGCTAAAAAATTCAATCCTTCAAGAGGCAATTCAGGGTAAACTCGTTCCTCAGATAGAGTCTGAGGGCACGGCAGAGGAATTGCTTGAAGAAATCCGGGTCGAAAAGAAGCGACTTGTAAAGGAGGGTAAGCTAAAGAAGTCAGCTATCACCAGCGAAAGCCACATTTTCCGAGGTGACGATAACAAGTATTATGAGCAGATAGGGGAATCCATAATTGAATTAGATTGTACATTCCCTAACTCTTGGAGTGTACTTAAAC
>JAIDPA010000179.1 GCA_029062985.1 Muribaculaceae bacterium | reverse complement strand
CGCAGCCCTCCATTTCTCACAGCCCTCCCAGTACTCACAAACCACTAAATTGATTATCTCAGTTAATACCTGTGACTCTTACTTCGAACTTCCTTCAGATTCGGAACCAACTCCCACACCATTACCTTTGGCTATGAACTTCCTGCTATTGAAATACACTCAAGACTTGCACCCGTTAGATGATGCCCATGCCGGGCAAATTATAAAAGGGCGGAAATCTCTGGGATTTCCGCTCTTTTATCGAATTACTTGAATTATATAGAAAAAGTTACTATATTGCAATTAAAGGCCTAAATAATAAAATAAGGAGGAGTTTACGGTCCCCTATGGCTTAAGCAAGTCTCATTGACTTGCTTTTTTATTATACTCTCATTGAAATTATTTAACCTTATTTTCTGGAAGAAATAATGTCTCCGCCTGAAAAATACTTAGTCAAGTTTTTATGACGAGACTACTATTAAGTCACTACTATTTTTTTATTATAAAGGTTATCAAACCTACTATCAATAGTATTAATATACAATTTAATATATATCCCAAATATTGATATCCTATTAATTTGGCAAGATTCTTCATTGGGATTTTAGAGGGGATTTCTGGTACTACCATTATTTCAGATAGTGAATCACTTACATTTTTTTCAAGTACATACAATATACTTGTAGTCTTATTATCTACTTTTTGATTTACCCAATTAGCTATTTCAGGATAAATGTTTTCCCAGGCACCTATAGCATTATATGAGACCTCTAAAATTTCAAAATTTATTGGATCTTCTGAGGTTTTACCTTTAAAGTCTGGTAATGTTTCTCTTATTTTACAAATTTCATCCACGATGTCCATAATATAATTTGCACAATCGAAATAATTTTTATTATTGTATATTGGACGATTGATATACTTAGACATTCTGGCTTCAGTAATCATTTCCTGAATACAACCTATAAATCCAGGAATAATAAATTTCGGACTAATACCTACAGTTGAAGGTATAGTTTCTAAAGCATCTGTTAGATGTTTTAAATCGTCGATTTTGTTTCTTAAACTATTATTCATTTTCTCAGAAAAAACCTTCTCTTTTAAGTTGATTTACTCTATTTTGAATAGGTTGATATTTTGAACCTAATTTGGTCTTACGCTCTGGTATATTACCATAGTCACCACGAATGACCTTAAGGGCTTCTTCTTCAACATCAGAATTTAAAACAGAAGTCGTTCCTGAAGTATATTCCTCCTTAATTTTGACCACTTCTGAATCATCTCCAGTGTTACCAGCGAAAGGATTTCCTTCGTTCGAAACATTAGATACATCCTCTTTAGTTAGGGATGAGTCATTATTTCCTGAATCCTCTTTTATTGGGTTTTCTATAACTTGAGTTGTAGCAGATTGTGAATTTTCTGAACCATCTTTATCGTTTGATTTAGACCAGCAAATAAAACCTACTACCAAAGCACATACAACTCCACCACCTATAATCCATGGAAGTAATTTATTCTTTGACTTTTTCTCCTTGTCGAAGTCCTCAGGTTTAAAAATCTTCTCTTTCTTCATAGAACAAATGGTATTGAATTAGTCAAATATTTCCCGAGCAAGATATTCCATACCTCCTTTATAGCCATCTGCCATCGGAATAAAATTCCAAATGAATGTATCATGCTCAAACTCCAGCTTACCAAAACAAACTGCATCCTTACCTACAAACTCACTTGCTAATTTATATTCTGCAATGACTTCATCTGTTTCGGCATTATATATAGTGACGATTGGATCATGAGCATCAGCAAAAGTTTCTCCCATTTTGATTTTATCCTTAGCAACGGCAGCAGCCAAAACTATTGAGAAATGTTTTGACGTATCCACCTCATCTAATAAGATATGCATACTTTCACCACATTCATCACTTCCCATATCATCCCAAGAACCAATAACAGCTCCATCTCTTGATATAGGAAGGGTTGCATCCATCCATTTTTGAGGATTTTTAAAACCGGGAGCAGGCCAAGTTGAAAAATCACCTTCAAGAGGATTAAAATCCGGATCTGTGAAGCCCTTCTTAGTCTTCCACCGTAACGCAGATTTAAAGTAGACAAGATCGGCTTTTTCATTTATTAATCCGTCTTTATCTAAAAGAAAAGCACAGATATCTAAATCCGTTCCTGCCCAAGTTAGATCTACTCTTAACCTTGTTAATTCAGGTTTATCAAATGAGAGTTCATCTCCAATGCTCAGATGCTTATCAAAGTCATCAGCACTAAAAAGCTTTTTTGCCATATTCTAAATTTTAAATATTTCTTCTTACTTTAGGAAATTTTCTATTTCCCTCTTTACTTACTTTATCTTTTATATTTTCAACCTCAATTTGACCTGGCACAATTCCTTCAGAAGGAGTCTTTGGCTTAGGATGAGGTCTGGATGGTTTAGTTTTTGATTCTTTTTTGATGTTAAGATTTTGAATGAATGTCTGAATCTCCTTTCTGCGGTTTTGTAATCTTTTACTTGCTGTATGAATGATTAGTCCCTCTTCAATAATTCTTAAAGCACTGTCAGTATCTAAATTTATTAGAGCTAAGTATGATTTTTGAAGAATTTCATCAACATCCTTCTTTCGAGAAATCTTTTTCTTTACCTCCTTTTTCAACTTCTCTAACTTATCCGTTGACAGTTCAAGTATATCTATCATCTTTAAAATTCCCTGAGTAAGATTAAGATTCTTTTTTTCAAGAGCATCTTCTAAAAGAGATAATATAATTTTCTCCAACTTACTTATTTGAAGTTTCTTTAAGCCTTGATGCGCTTTCTCTATTGCAAGATCATTTTCTCTATATAATGACATCGCTTTTACAGAAGCCTCCACCATTTCCTCATATTTACCCGCTATTTCTAAAGCGTGTACTTCTTCAAGTTTATCATTATAGTCGCGTAGTTTTTCTATGGATTCTAATGATAAAAAAGAATCCACAACAGGAGAAAGATGATCACACACCGTACATACAGGTGTAATGTCTTGATTAACTGTTTCACAATTAGGACACTGCCAACTCATATTCTATTTTTATCCTTTAATATTCAAACCCTTCCCTCTTAATTTCACTTTCGGTTTTATTGTGTCTTTAGAAAGTTCTATTTTAGAGGTAACTATTCCATGCTTTTTTACCTCTGACAAAAGATGCCCCTTTAAAGTTACTCGTTCTGGTTTCTTATGTGACTCCGGGATCTCCTCAGTCACCTTCCCAGCACGTATATCTCGAAGTTTCTGTTGAATCAATTTAATAGAGGGGCGTTTATCAGGTTCTAACGAAAGCATTGATAGAATAAGTCGCTCAATAGGGAATGGTAATGATTTAATGAAAGTAGGCTTATGTCCATCCCTGATTCCTTCCCAAATAGAAAGTGATTCTTTAAATTGAGGTTTAGCTCCAGTGAAGTATTCTGTAAAGATTACTCCTAAGGTAAAAATATCAGATTTTAAAGTAAGAATATTCCCCGATACTTCCCCCTCTTCATCCATTAAATATTCTGCCAATTCAGGAGAATAATACTCCGGTGTTCCTACAATATGTTCTTTATCAGACGAAGGGTTGCCGGAAAAATAACTGTCGTCAAAATCTATGAGTTTTCCTGAATAATTACCGCGAGACGTCTCTTTTATCAAAATATTATCAGGTTTAAGATCACCATGTACAATTTTCAAATCATGTAGAATACCAAGACTATGACACACTGAAATAGCGATAGTCATAATTTTCTCTTTAGGGAGTTTTGAGATATCACTCAGAGTTAATGAATCAGTATCAATCTTTTCATTAATTTTATAATAAGTCGTACCCTCTCTAAAAAAATCAAGAGCATAAACTAAGTTACCTCCAATTGAGACCTTACTACCTATTAATCCGTTTATTTGTCTATGATGATTTTCAAAAGCCTCACATGCTTTTCTCTTCTGTTCCTTCACTCTTTCACTTCCAGGACTATCAGGAGTAGGATATTTAGGATAAAGAAACTCTTTGATAAAATATTCTTTACCACCACGTTCAGCGAAAGAAAT
This sequence comes from Muribaculaceae bacterium, assembly GCA_029062985.1. Classification (GTDB taxonomy): domain Bacteria; phylum Bacteroidota; class Bacteroidia; order Bacteroidales; family Muribaculaceae; genus Lepagella. The sequence continues at coordinate 4,035 of JAIDPA010000179.1, read as the reverse complement.
CTTACTCATTCCTCCCGCTACCCTAAAATCTTCCAATATCCGAAAACCGTTTATGATTTCACCTTTATTCATTTGAATCTAAGTATTTGAGATAGTTTTTCTTATATTTTGGCCATATAAAAGACACCTCTTTCTGGATTTTCCTATGTAATTTACCAATTAATTTTTTATAGATGTTTATTACTTCATCTCTGGTATTTTTAAGACGAAAGTAATTTTGAGATAAATAGTCACCTTTACTCAATGTTTTCTTTAAATCCCTGAAATATTCAAATCCTACCGTTGCCACTGCAAATGAAAAATCATCTCCTGTAACCGCCTCAAATTCTCTTACAAGTTTTATTACCCATTCTTCAAATGAACTTGAAGATTTCATAGTTTTTCTAAGCACCTTCTCAAAATCCATTGGAGTTGGATAATAGCCGAAACATCCATCAGTAGCGGATAATATTATAATCTTTTCGGTAACCGGTATCGAGTCAATACGAATATTATGAATCTCAAAATCCCCGTCCGCATGAATACAATTAGACATAGGGGCATCGTTTTTAAGATTTTCAAGAGGATCCGGATTTCCTTTCAAATCATCTTTAGAGATCTGGAAAAAGCCATTCTTAGTCCATAAATAATTACGTGAATCTCCTGCCCAATAACTATTTATACAATAGTTATCCTCTAAAGAATGAATAGTGGTGAGAGCAAGTGTCGTAGGATAATCCTTTATTAAAGCACTCCTCAAAATACTTTTTGACTTAGGAGGAAATTTTTTTATTTCATCTGATAGACGAGATTTAATTCTTTCCTTTAATACCGTAGAAAAATCATTACTAAGAATTAGACTGAAAGAATCAGTAATAAAATTTTCTATGGCTTCCTTAATAATTCGAGAAGCTACATAAGCCTTAGTTTTATTCTCTCTATCAGTGGAAAAATCGGATTCACATTCTGAACTTCCTGCTCCACCCATTCCATCCAATACACCGGTTACAATTAGACTTTCATCTGCACTTGATGTAAGAAGAATTGGATCGGAGTCTTCACCCCGACCAATTCTTTTTTCTCTCATAGTGCCTAATAAATAGACCTTACTCATATTCAAATTGAATTCACAATAGTTGATAGGATAGTTTCATAATCAACTTCTTCCAATCCCAGACCTGCTTTAGCCGGATGATGAATTGTATTACTCCAATTGTTTCCAATTTCAGTCCAAGATTTTGCATCTGGAGTGAAGAGAATCAACCTTTTCGATGATTTATTCATCTTTCCACCCTGTTCATCTTCCCACCAATCTGTTAGCTGGTCAAAATTATCTGGTATTTCAACTGGATAGAGAGGATTATCCGTACCTGTCTCCTTCAGATCGTGAGTTGACGCATCCGACCACACCACAATTACATGCCTACGCCGATCTCCTCCTTTCGTCCAATCTGAATTAATTGCCATAGAAAGGACCTCCAGACCTGATTCCGGTTCAGGACCACCCCCTTGGGGAGTAAAGGAATTTATCACACTTTTGAATTTTTCTTCTTCTGCGGGAATAGGCAAGAAGCCTGTATCTAAAATTGCATTCGATGAATCATAGCCAAAATCTCTGAAACCTATCACACGAATACGTAAATCTGAGATTTCTTTTCCCTTTGCCTGACAACGATCTACAAGATCAGGATAAAACTTTAACGCATTTTTTTTAACTGTTTCCAATAAATCGCCCATACTGGCAGTGCAGTCAATGCACATTACAATATCGACATTGTAAGCGATTCCTTGAGCCATGGTAATGGTAAAATTATGTCCCCGAATCCCATAATGGACTATTAATAAATAAAAAAAGCGCAGGATCCGTACCGTTGCTCGTCCCGCTGCTAAAGGCCTTCGCATTGCCCGAAATAGTAGAACGAGCAACGTAGAGCCTACGCCGTATGATGTACGCCAATCCAAGAGCTACGCACCAAGCGCACCTCTTGGAGGGCATATTAATCATACCCGAAGACATCTACCGTTGCCTCATTCTCGACTATTTCTTTAGAAGTTGCGAAGTTCTTAGCAGCCAAGAATCAAGCGTGCAGTAAACGCTTTCAAAAAATAAAATGACCTCCCACGTTCCGACTCTCTCCTGAGCCACACGGCGTAAGGTCATTGCAAAGTTAATAAAATTTTTAAACTTCCAAACTATTTTATGTCTTTATTCCGACTGTTCAATCTTTTTAAAGTCAGCATATAGGGAATCTTCTTATGAGGATTCTACGATTAGATACAATAGTAGGTTTTTTCGGCATTACTCTGATGACTCGGGATTTTGAATTTCATCTGTCGAAGGTAGGATATGCCGTGCCCATTCAGGTACGGAGTCAACATATAGCTTTCCTAACTCACCGTTGATAAGTCTGAACAGCAGACACGCATCCGCTCCATCAATAGAATTATCATATACATAAAGTCGGTCTACAAAACTTTTAATAATCTGACAATTCAGTATTGATTTGTAATATCTGGTTATAATCTTCGTAATAGGGACATCATGTCCTCCCTCAATCACTCTATTCGTGATTCTGGCAGCATTTATTGAGGGATGTTCTGTAGCGATGAAGAACACCCTTATAAAAAAACCGGCATTCTTAGCTTTATAAAGAAAATCAATTTTATCTTTAGCGGAAAAAACGGTTTCAAAAACAAAACTTTCTTTATTCTTAAGACACCTCTCCCGCCATTCTTCACAATGTCGGGCAGCCTTCAATACGGCATCCGGAGAATTCCAGTCTCCATATATTTCCTTCGCAACCAGATCTGGATTGATATACGTTACCCCTTCCGCCCACTCATGGTGCAGAAAGCGCGTAGTTACAGAAGTTTTGCCGGATCCGTTTGGTCCGGCAATGACAATCAGTTCGGGTTTCTTTCCGATTTCAAGCATTTTTGAGAGAGTTTATTCTTTGCTTCCATTCAACATCAAGTTTTTCCCATTGAGATCTCACTTCTTTCCTCATTCTCTCTTCGGCAGCTTTTCTACGTGAAACAGCTTCTTTCCCCATTCCTTTCATGATACATTCGAGCATCTCGTCGGTAGGATCCTCACCTGAAAGAAACCTGTATGAATTCAATTCTTTCTCAGACATAGCATTTCTTTTCTGCAAAGTTAGAACAAATATTGATATCTTATAAACCAAAACCGCGACTCCATACCCCGGCTCGTAGAATACCGGTTGATTTTACAAATTTATAAAAAATTCTTTAGATTGTAAACCCTAAGTATAGAGAAGGTATTGGTTCAGACTCCGCAGCCGGCAGGGCTGCAGCCTACGATGGGTGTGGGGTCGGAATCAGGAGCATTATCAGGATCTGCCGAACTGCCGTCGATTGCTGACTGAAGCCAAGAGCGTAGTCCTCCGACGCTTAGCACTCCCTGACGCACAGAACCGTTGGGAAGAAGCATGAAGGGTATGAACTCAAAGTCTTTTCGTGCGTCTATCTCTTCTTCATCTTTGCGGACGTCGGCAATGTATGCATCGGTTGAAAACATTTCCATCACTTCCTCCGCATTCAATCCTACGGCTTCTGCAAGGGAGGCAAGAAGCTGACGGTCGGAAATCAACGCCTCTTCCTCAAATTCTGCCTTAAATATACTGAAGCTCAATTTTTTCAGTTTGCCGGGAGACAGGCGTTCGATTGCGTATTTCATCAGGCGGTGTGCGTCAAGGCTGCTGCATACTTTAGCTTCGGCAAGATGATAATCCAAACCTACCCGCTGCGCCATACGTGTGACTTTTGCCATGTGTTCCTCAGCTTCCTGCTGCGTGAATTTATGACCGTCCATGAAATGCTGGGTCATTGTCTCCACGGGTATTTCAGGAGCTTTCGGATTGAGTTCGTAGGCTTTATATTCAATAGTCACAGGCTCTGTAAGCTCAAGCTGACTCATAGCTTTCTCCAGCATGGTTTCGCCCAGATAGCAGAACGGGCATTGGAAATCAAACCAAATTGTTATCTTCATATCTTTTGTAATTTAAATGAGGCTCGAGGCGCAAGGTTCGAGGC
>JAIDPA010000178.1 GCA_029062985.1 Muribaculaceae bacterium | reverse complement strand
TTGAGGCACACATCCAGCTTGCCGTCGCCCACATCACCCACACAGACGGCTATCCCGGCTGGGCACCTGACATGAACTCAAAAATCATGAAGATTTCGGCTGAGGCTTACGAGGAACTCTTTGGTGTGAAGCCTGCAATCAAGGCAATCCATGCCGGACTCGAATGCGGTTTCTTCCGTTCCAAATATCCGGAGCTTGACATGGTCAGCATCGGCCCGACTATGACAGGCGTTCACTCACCTGATGAAAAATTGCTGATTCCCACGGTAGACAAATTCTGGCAACATCTATGCCTGATGCTTAAAAAAGTGGCAGAGTCATGAGCCGTCTGCTGACGGTGCTCCTTCTTGTTGGAGTGATGGTAGGGGCATTTGCTGCCCCCCGTCGCTCCTCCGGGAAAGGAAAGCGCGCATCAGTGGGTGTGAAGACCCGCAGGCAGCCGTCCAAGACACCTGCGGAGAGCAATGCCATGAATGAAAAGGAGCTTTCGGTGCTTGAGCAGATCATAAGCTATGATGATTCAGGCGATTTTTCTGCCAATGATTCAGTTGCTGCCGACAGTCAGAACAACCGGTATGACGGACTGACAGACCGCGATTTTGAAATTGTAGCAAAAGAGCTGGGAGTGGAGGTGGCAGCTATAAAGGCTGTGGTAGACATAGAAGGGGGAAGCCAGATGAAAGGTTTCTGGGCACCGGGCGTGCCGGTCATAAATTTTGATCCTTCGATGTATGCACGTTTCCGTTCAAAGGCGGAATCCAAGGCTCCTGACAAAAATGCAAAAGTGCCACCGGGACTGAAAGGGTATGCCCATAAGGAATGGAGTCAGCTCGTCAATGCCAGACGAGTGAATGCTCAGGGAGCGAACCTCGGCACATTCTGGGGTATGTTTCAGATTGGGGGCTTCAACTACCGTCAGTGTGGATGCAAGTCGGTTGAGGAGTTTGTAGAGCGAATGTCATATTCAGATTTCGAGCAGCTCGAACTTTTTGCCGCATTTATCACCAGCGGAGGAATGCTTCAGGATTTACGTAATAAAAACTGGGCAGGTTTCGCAAGGAAATATAACGGACCGGGATATGCCAGAAGAGGTTATCACACCAGAATGGCAGCTGCCTACCGAAAATATTCCCACTGAAAAATTAATATAAAACCACAGGTAAAGACCTATCTTCAATAAAATTCTATTAATCATGAAAATCACCGATTTAGAGCCGAAACTTGTATGGCAATGTTTCGACGAAATCACAAAAGTTCCGCGTCCCACTCACCATCTTGACAAGATGAAGAAATTTTTGGTTGAGTGGGCAGAGCGTCATAACATCGAAGTAGCAACTGACGAAGTCGGCAACGTCGTGATGCGCAAGGGAGCGACTCCCGGTCATGAAAATGCTCCGACAGTAATCTTGCAGGGTCATCAGGATATGGTGGCAGAG
>JAIDPA010000177.1 GCA_029062985.1 Muribaculaceae bacterium | reverse complement strand
ATATGATTCCGTAAGTGATTTAGGCTGTTCCAACGGCAATTTCAACCGTCCGGCTTAACTGACTTCATTTTTAAGTCTTTGCAACAATTTATTAAATCAATTAGGAATGACAGAATATTATCTTGCCATTGACGGCAAGCAATCCGGTCCTTTCTCCAAGGATGATCTGCGCAACCAAAATATCACACCTGACACTCTCGTTTGGAAATCCGGTCTCCCTGAATGGGTAAAAAGCAGTGAACTTCCGGAACTTTCAGATCTTTTTGAAGAAGTAGTCATCATGGAACAACCGTCTCCCTCTCAACCTCCCCAACCTCAGGCTGCTCCTATTGATACAGGTTGGTTTGCCATGTTCGGTGAAAGAAGAGTCGGACCCATGACTATTGCGGAGCTTATTAATAACGGACTCACTCCTTCTCATCCCGTATGGCATGAAGGTTTGACTGACTGGCAACCTGCTTCAAGTGTGCCTGAAGTGATGAATCAGATTAATGCTTCGCGCAATGCTTACGGTCGTCAGCCCGGTTACGGTCAGAACCCTTACGGACAACCACAACAACCCGGTTACGGTCAGAATCCCTACGGACAGCCTCAGCAGCCCGGTTACGGTCAGAATCCCTACGGACAGCCCCAGCAGCCCGGTTACGGTCAGAACCCTTACGGACAGCCCCAGCAGCCCGGTTACGGAAGAAATCCTTTTAGTCAACCTTCCAATTTCTTTGATTTTGCTAATCGGAAAGATTGGCTTACGCCTGCCATTATTGCCACAATTTTCGGATTCTTCTGTTCATGTTTCGGTGCAATATTCGGCATTATAGCTATTGTGAATGCTAATAAGGCAAATCAGCTTTATCGTGCGGGAATGGATTTCCAGGCAGACCAAGCTAACTCCACCGCAAAAACAATGACATTAGTAGCATTTGGCATTGGAGCTGTCGGCTTGATTATTAATATAATTAATATTTTCACCGGCGCCTTGAGTTTCCTCTGATAATTTCTGCAACACTATTATTATAAAGAAATTGGAAACCGGAAACTCACAAAAATATTTCGTCATGATTGATGGCGAACAACGGGGTCCCTATTCTCTTGAGGAACTCGGTTCTGTGGGTGTGCGACCCTCGACCTACGTCTGGTGTGACGGTATGGATGATTGGGAGAAAGCCGAGGATAATGCTGATGTTTGCAGAATGTTCCGCATCCGTCTCCATAACCTTATGCATCCCTCGAGTGTTGAGGCTGAACAAATTCGGCAATCAGACTCCCGGGATTTTCCACTGAAGGATATCAACCCCTCTCCTACTCGCTATGACTATATCATTCAGGATGATGAGCCTATCCCAACTCTTGAAGACATAGATGCCAGGCAGGATACTTCTATTCCGCCGACACCAATGATTGGATTCGCAGTGCTCTCAGCCGTCCTTTTCTGTCTTCCAACCGGATTAGTGGCAATTTATTTTGCCGTAAAAAGCAGGAATGCATGGAAAAAAGGTGAAAACAAAACCGCCTACGACTTTAATCGCTCGGCAAAAATGTGGACGGGAATCTCTTTCTTCCTCGGGCTTATTCTTTTTGCATTCATAATGAGGATGTTTATGTAGAAATGAGCTGAGACCTTATTTCCACGTAGTGGCATAAAAATAAATGCTCCGTGATTGAATCACGGAGCATTTATTTTTAAATTAATTCAACCTTTTCAAGCAAAATTCTTAATCACTGATTTTTGCCGTGGCAGTTTTTATACTTCTTTCCGCTGCCGCAAGGACAAGGGTCATTACGTCCTACTTTCGGAGCAGCCTTCACCGGCTGTTTGGGAGCCGGCTGACGGTTGACATTACGGGCAGCTTCTCTTTGAGCGGTTTCACCCGGATAGCTGTCGCGAGTTGTGCTGTAATTGGCATAAGGATTCGGCATGGACGAAGTAGTGGTGTATTCGCGGTGAATCTGTTCAGCCTGGCGTGCGATTTCTCTCTGACGGGCTTCAGCTTCGGCAGCCTCACGGGCAGCCTTTGCCTCTTCATAATCAGGCACGGCAAGTTTGCCGCGCATCAATGTTGCGACCGACTTGGAATTCATTTCCCACAACATCTTCTTCCAAAGCTCATACGCCTCCAGTTTATAAATCACCAGCGGGTCTTTCTGCTCGTATGAGGCATTCTGCACAGACTTACGCAATTCATCCATTTCGCGGAGCTGTTCCTGCCAAGCCTTATCGATTGAAGACAACAATACGGTCTTTTCCCATGCTTTTGTGAGCGGAGCACAATTATTTTCGTATGCCTCTGTTATATCACAACGGATATTGAAGACACGACGTCCGTCAGTCACGGGCACACCTACCGGCCCTGACGCATTTCTTTCCTCAACGAACTCCTTGATATAAGGCATAGCCCCTTCTGCCATTTTCTGCTTGTTGCGGGCATAAGTATGCATAGCTGCCTCTGCCAGACGCTCAGTCATTTCGTTGACATCAAGTTTGGCATATTCCTCTGCCGTAAAAGGAAGCTCGATAGCAAGAGATTTGCTGACTTCCGCGCTCAGCTCGTCGTAGCCCCCTTCATAGCGATTGCGAGCCAGCTCCTGCGCAGTCTCATAAATCATATTGGCAATATCTGTGCCGATGCGTTCTCCCTTCAAGGCATTCTGACGACGTCCGTAGACACCTTTACGCTGCGCATTCATGACATCGTCATATTCCACAAGGCGCTTACGGATACCGAAGTTATTCTCCTCTACTCGTTTCTGGGCGTTCTCGATCGACTTTGTGACCATCTTGCTTTCAATCATGTCTCCCTCCTGGAATCCGAGACGGTCAAGGGTCTTGACAATACGATCGTTAGCAAAAAGACGCATGACAGTGTCCTCAAATGACACGAAGAACACAGAAGAACCGGGATCACCCTGACGTCCGGCACGACCGCGGAGCTGACGGTCGACACGACGTGATTCATGACGTTCCGTACCGATAATTGCCAATCCGCCGGCAGCCTTAACTTCGGGAGAGAGCTTGATGTCGGTGCCTCGACCTGCCATATTAG
>JAIDPA010000176.1 GCA_029062985.1 Muribaculaceae bacterium | reverse complement strand
GTTTAAACTAATTTGATTTGTGAAATTTTTTAAGGAAAATAACGATAAAGGCAAGGAAATTCCAACCTTTCCAACTGGATATTGTGGTGTCGAACCGTGCGAGAACGGCTTTGAAACCATCCATCCAAGCGTTCGCGCTTTCTATTTTCCATCTATGCTTATACATCTCTTCGTCATAGAGCCATTCCTCTGTGGTTTCTCCTCCGTTCCTGGGATTTGGACACGTTAGGGATGCATGATTGCCTGCCTGTGGCTCTGCCATGGCAAATGGAATCCCCTGGTTGTCCGAAAAGAAAAGGGATTGGGGGGAATTTCTTCCGAAACTCTCCCGGAAAAGATAATTACTAAAATAAAATAAAGCTTTTTTAAATACCTTATTTATACAACTGGATGAGAAGTAATCCGGCTATAATTGCCATCGAGGTGGCTATTAATCCCGGCAGCATAAAGGAATGATTAAGAATCCAGCTGCCGATTTTTGTTGTCCCTGTTCTGTCAAAATTAATCGCTGCCACAATTGTCGGATAATTAGGGATGAAGAAATATCCGTTAACAGCCGGATATAAAGCTATCAGCAGCCACGGACTAAGACCGAGAGCGACACCTAACGGAACTATAGCTCTGACTGTGGCAGCCTGACTATATAAAAGAATTGACATCACAAACAATGCGAGACCAAATAGCCAAGGCATCTCATTCACTATTCCTTTGATTGATTCTGTCAAAGCCGCAAGATTTCCGTTAATGAATGTATCTCCCATCCAGGCAATTCCAAAAATTGCTATTACCGCCTGCATACCTGCTATAAAAACACTTCCTTGAGTCGGAGCAATACCGTCTGTACGGGTCAGTATCAGAATCAATGCACAGACACTGAGCATCAGCATTTCTATCAACGCCGGCATATCAAGCAGTTTACCGCCAAATTCGGGTCGAAGACTTGGAACAGAGCCAAACACAACTATCATCGCAGTAGCTGCTACAAAAAGAACTACTGATAATATTGCAAGTTTCGGACGTTTTATCTTATTAAACGGCTGTTCATTTTCTTCAATCATACCAGCCTCCACCCTGCGAAGATATTCAGGGTCTTCAAGCAATTCTTTTCCAACCTTTCTCGACATGAATGCACCGATTATCACACCGAAAAGTGTAGCCGGGATAGAAACTTTGAGGATATCAAAAAGAGTGATTCCAAAACATGAGAGGAGTCCGAGAAGAGCTACTGTTGCAGCAGAAATAGGACTTGCCGTAATTGCCTGTTGTGAGGCTATGACAGCAATGCCCAAAGGACGTTCCGGTCTAATTTTTGTCTCCCTTGCGACTTCGGCAATAACCGGAAGAACAGAATAAGCTACGTGGCCTGTCCCTGCAATAAATGTGAATAAATATGTGACCAGCGGGCTGAGTAAAGTCACTCTGGAGGGATGCTTCCTCAATAATCTCTCTGCTATTCCAACCAGCCAGTCAAGTCCGCCGGCTGATTGCATTGCCGCAGCTGCTGAAATAACGGCTGCTATCATGAGCATAACATCAATTGGCGGAGATGTGGGTTCAAGTCCGAAGACAAACACAAGGATAGAAAGCCCTACTCCACCCATGACTCCGAGACCTATCCCTCCGAGTCTCGCTCCTACTATAATTGCGGCTAAAACTATTAAAAATTGAATGAGCATGATATATCAGGCTTTGAGGCCTTAAATTTCATTAGATTAGATTGGTTATATTAAATAACGAGAGCTGATTCTCTTTTCGTACTTTCATAAAAAATCATAAATCAAATTTTTTATTTGATGTTTTAACCTCCCATTTATTTTATTTTCCTATTTTTGCATAAAATATTAAAGTAATTTCTCTTTTTATCAAATATTATGAAACGTAGTTACTTAATTCCTTTTCTTTTGGCGGCAGGAAGTTTGGTTCAGGCTGCCGAAGAATCTCCACGCTGGCTTAGGGATGCTGCAATCTCTCCTGACGGGACAAGAGTTGCCTTCACTTATAAGGGCAACATATATACTGTGCCCGTAAACGGTGGTCAGGCAACCCAGATAACTTCCAATGCAGAGTATGACGGTCGCCCGGTATGGAGCAAAGACGGCAAAAACATTGTGTTCCTGAGTTCACGGGAAGGGTCGGACGATTTGTACATCACTTCGGCTAATGGAGGCACACCCCGACGTCTTACAACACATAGCGGCAATGAAACTCCGCTGACATTCCTTAATGACTCAATTCTTCTCTTCAACTCAAGCCAACTGCCGGGGAGACTTACTGCCCGCGCTCCATTCTCCACTCAGCTTTACAGTCTGAATGTAAATCAACCCACACCTCGTCCTCATCTGTTCCTTTCGCTCCCCGTTGTGGCAGCTAATGCCAATGATAAAGGGGAAATTCTTTATCAGGATAGAAAAGGATATGAAGATGTGCTGAGAAAGCATGAACGCTCTTCCGTGACGGGTGATATATGGCTTTATAATAAAGGAAAATTTACTCAGCTTACTACTTTCAACGGAGGAGATCAATCTCCGGTCTGGGGTAGCGGAGAAACATTTTATTACGTCAGTGAAAAAGACGGAACGCTGAATGTTTTTGAAGCCTCTGTCAGTGGAAAAAATGAAAAACAGTTGACAAAATTCACAAAACATCCTGTACGCTCCCTCTCATCATCTCAAAACGGAACCCTTGCATTTTCTTGGGATGGAGACATCTATACTCTCAAACCCGGAAACGAACCTGTCAAACTGGATATAAAGATAACAGCAGACAATTATGACGGTGACAAAGTAAAGAAATACGTCAGGAGTGGAGCATCTGAAATAGCTGTTTCTCCGGAAGGTAAGGAGGTCGCCCTCATTTTGAGAGGCGAACTCTACGTCACGGACACAGATTATAAGACTACAAAACGAATAACAAATACCTCAGCTCAAGAACGCACGGCATCTTTCTCACCTGACGGAAGGACAATCGTATATGACAGTGATGTCGATGGGATATGGCAGCTTTTCACTGCAAAAATCAAAAATGATAAAGAGAAACAGTTTGCATACGCAACGGATATAGAAATCGAGCCTCTTTATAAATGCGAAACTTCAGCTATGCAACCGATGTTCTCCCCCGATGGAAAAAAGGTTGCATTTCTCGAGGACAGAACAACCTTAAAAGTTATCGATTTAGCTACCAAGAAGGTCACCACTGTCCTCGACGGGAAGTATAATTATTCATATTCAGATGGAGATGTACCGTTCTCATGGAGTCCGGACAGCGAATGGCTCGTGGTCTCCTACATCGGAGACGGGGGTTGGAATAACACTGACATCGCTATTGCCAAGGCGGATGGTTCTGAAGTAGTAGATCTTACTGAAAGCGGTCACTCCGACGGAAATCCTAAATGGGCGCTTAATGGTAAAGCTGTCACCTACTCCACCGGAAAGTATGGCATGAAAAGCCAGGGCTCCTGGGGCAATCAAAGTGACGTAATCCTTATGGTGCTTGACCCCGAAGCGTGGGAAAACTTCAATATGACTAAAGAAGAAACCGAACTTGCCGAGAAGGAGGAAAAAGATAATAAGGATAACAACGATTCAAAAAGTGAAAGTAAAAAGGGGAAAAAGGATAAGAAAGCAAAAAAATCTGATTCCGAGCAGAAGAAATCTTCACCTCTTGATCTTGCAAACCGTCGCTATCGTACTGTCAGACTGACAAATCAGTCTTCAAGACTTGGCGATTATTTCCTTTCACCAAAAGGCGACAAGCTTTATTATGTTGCAGCTGCCACGGAAGGGGGTTATAATATTCACGTAAAGGATCTCAAGAAGGGCGAGACAAAGGTTCTTCTGAAGAACACATACGGCTCGCTCTATCCGGATAATAAAGGTGAAAATCTTTTCGTGCTCTCCGGAAGAGGAATCAAGAAAGTGAAACTTTCAAATTCAGATGTAGAAGATATAGAATTTGAAGCGCCCTATGATCGCAAACCGTCGCTCGAGAGAGCTTATATTTTCGATCATGCTGCCAAACAGGTTGCTGATAAGTTCTATGATGAGAATCTTCATGGTGTAGATTGGGAATATTACACTTCACATTATAGAGAATTTCTCCCGTATATCAGCAATAACCGTGATTTTGCAACGCTGCTCAGCGAACTTCTCGGAGAACTTAACGCCTCTCACACGGGTGGCAGATTCTATGCAGATGGTCCGGCAATGAACACGGCAAGCCTGGGAGCTTATTTCGATGAGGCTTATCAGGGAGAAGGCTTAAAGATAGCAGAGATATTTCCACGCGGTCCTTTAGCAGTCAAGAGTGCCAATCTCCAGCCCGGAGATATTATTCTTGCTATCGACGGAGAGAAAATCACTCCTGACAATGACTATTTCCCGCTTCTTGAAGGGAAAGCCAATAAAAAGGTGCGTCTGGATGTGAAGAGGAAAAACGGTCAGGTTGACAATGTAACAGTAAAACCCATTAGCGGTGGTGTTCAGTCAAATATGGCATACCAGCGCTGGGTGGAACATAATGAGAAGGTAGCAGACAGTATTTCAGGAGGCAGAATCGGATACGTTCACGTCCGCGGTATGGATGCCGACAGTTATCGGGAGGTATATGACCGTATTCTGGGAAAATACCGCAATTATGATGCAATAGTGGTTGACACCCGCTACAACGGCGGAGGATGGCTCCATAATGATATCGCTGTCTTACTCAACGGAAAAGAGTATGTCAGATTCCGTCCGAGAGGAAGAGAAATCGGACATGAACCTTTCGCTCAATGGACCAAACCTTCAGTGATGCTCGTCAACGAATCGAACTATAGCGACGCACATGGCACTCCCTACGCATATCAGGCGCTCGGTATAGGGGAAGTTATCGGAGCTCCTGTTCCCGGCACTATGACTGCCGTATGGTGGGAAACACAGATTGATCCGTCATTAGTTTTTGGTATACCTCAGGTAACAAACGTAACCACTGACGGCACTGTCCTTGAAAACCATCAGCTCAATCCTGATATCATTATTTATAACCGTCAGGAGGATATAGAAAACGGTAAGGATGCACAGCTGGAAGGAGCAATCAGACATCTAATGGAGAAAACTAAAAAATAAAACGGGGGGATCTGACGTTATTTTTAAGACTCCCATCTGTAAGGGCTGTCAGGGATAATTCCCGCGACAGCCCTTTTTCACTGACATGGAATGAATTAAAATAATTGGAACAAACATAGTAACGATATAACACACAATGACTCCTTTCACACATCTTCACGTGCATTCACAATACAGCTTGCTTGACGGTAAAGCCTCCATACCTGAATTGGTGGATAAAGCTATTGCCGACGGCATGAAAGGGATTGCCTTGACTGATCATGGCAACATGTTCGGGATAAAGGAATTTTATAACTATGTCAATAAGAAAAATTCCGGCAAATCCGAGGAAGAGAAATTCAAGCCTATTCTTGGTTGCGAAATGTATGTTGCGAAAGATAAGATGTCTGACCGTAAAGACAGAAGCGACAAAGGCTACCATCTCATTGTGCTTGCAAAAAACGAAAAGGGTTATCATAATCTGATAAAACTCGTCAGTAAATCCTGGACTGAAGGGATGTACTATAAACCGCGTACAGACCGGGATGAACTTGCCAAACATCATGAGGGGCTTATTGTCTGTTCCGCCTGCCTCGGCGGTGAGGTGCCGCAGTTTATTCTTAGAGAAGAATATGAAAATGCTGAGGAGAGAATCTTATGGTATAAAAAGATTTTCGGAGATGACTATTATCTGGAACTCCAACGCCACGAGACCTTTAAGGAAAACGCAAACCGAACAACATTTCCTGATCAGCAGAAAGTGAATAAATTTCTGATGGAGATGAGTCGTAAACATGGAATAAAAGTTGTTGCGACAAATGATGTTCACTTCACATTCGAGGATGATGCTGAAGCCCATGACCGCCTCATCTGTGTGTCAATGCAAAAGAAATTCACTGATGACCGTGTTCACTACACCAAACAGGAATGGCTGAAAAGTCCGGCAGAAATGGAGAAAATATTTTCTGACATCCCGGAGGCTCTTTTAAATACTAACGAAATATTAGATAAAGTTGAGTTCTATTCCATTGATCACGGACCCATCATGCCCAACTTTGATATTCCAAAAGAATTCGGCACTGAAGAGGAATATCGTTCCAGATTAACAGAAGAAGATCTCTACAATGAATTTACTCAGGACGAAAACGGGAACGTAGTGTTGAGCCGTGAAGAGGGAGAAAAGAAAATCAAACGGCTTGGAGGCTATGATAAATTATACAGGATAAAGTTTGAAGCCGATTATCTTGAGAAACTGACTTGGGAGGGAGCTAAAGAGAGGTATGGCGACCCTTTGCCCGAAGACGTTCGTGAGCGCCTCAAATTTGAGCTTTACATCATGAAGACCATGGGTTTCCCGGGATACTTCCTCATTGTGCAAGACTTTATTAATGTAGCAAAGAAGCAATTGGGTGTAAGTGTGGGTCCCGGTCGTGGTTCCGCCGCCGGTTCGGCAGCTGCATACTGTCTCGGCATAACTCAGATTGACCCTATAAAGTATGACCTTCTATTTGAACGTTTTCTTAATCCCGACCGTATCTCGCTTCCTGATATTGATGTTGACTTTGATGATGACGGACGTTATGTGGTTTTGAAATACGTGACTGAAAAATACGGAGCAGAAAAGGTAGCCCATATCATCACGTATCAGACAATGGCAACAAAATCCGCCATTAAGGATGTGGCAAAGGTGATGGATCTTCCTCTTGCTGAAAGCAATCGGCTTGCAAAACTTGTGCCTGACCGTCTGCCGGATGTCAATGGAAAAGCACCCAAAATTAATTTCAAAAACTGTCTTGCCTACTGTAAGGAATTTGAGGCAGAAACCCACAGCCAGAATCCGATTGTACGCGAAGTGATGAAGTATGCCGGTCAATTGGAGGGAAATGTCCGTGGCACAGGTATTCATGCTTGCGGTGTAATCATCGGTAGAGATGATATTACTGATTGGGTGCCTATCTCCATGGCAACTGATGCTGATGGGTCGAAAGTAATTTCCACAATGTATGAGGGTTCAGTGATAGAAGAAACCGGACTTATCAAAATGGACTTCCTGGGACTCAAGACACTCTCTATCATTAAGGAAGCTCTTGCTAATATAAAGCAGACCCGCGGAATAGACCTCGATATTGAAGGTATACCCCTCGATGACGCTGCCACTTTTAAGTTATATTGTGAAGGACGCACGACGTCAACCTTTCAGTTTGAATCAGCAGGTATGCAAAATTCTCTCCGCGACCTCAAGCCCTCAAAATTCGAGGATCTGATTGCGATGAATGCCCTTTACCGACCGGGTCCGATGGATTACATTCCATCCTTCATAAAGCGTAAACATGGAGAGGAACCGATTGCCTATGATATCCCTATCATGGAGAAATATCTTCAGGAGACATACGGCATCACCGTCTATCAGGAGCAGGTCATGCTTCTGTCACGCCTGTTAGCAAATTTCACCCGCGGTGAGAGTGATATGCTCCGTAAAGCCATGGGTAAGAAGCAGATCGACAAGATGGCTAAACTGAAGGTGAAATTTATGGAGGAAGGCCAGAAAAACGGTCATAAAGCCGAAGTGCTTGAAAAGATATGGGCAGACTGGGAAAAATTTGCCTCATACGCATTCAATAAGAGCCATGCGACTTGTTATACGTGGGTAGCCTACCAGACAGCCTACCTGAAAGCTAATTACCCTGCTGAATATATGGCAGGAGTCTTAAGCCGAAATCTTGGAGCCGCAGATAAGCTCAAGAAAATAATGGATGAATGCATTCGTATGGGGATTGACGTTAAAGGTCCGGATGTAAACGAATCAATCGAGAAATTCGGTGTTACCAAAAAGGGTGAAATACGTTTCGGTCTTGGAGCCGTGAAAGGTGTGGGAAGCAATGCAGTCAATGCCATTATTGCTGAAAGGAATGCCAACGGACCTTTCAAAGATATCTATGATTTGGTGGAACGTGTAAACCTCAGCAGCTGCAACCGTTCAGCAATTGAAAGTCTTGCATTGGCAGGAGCATTTGACAGCATGGGCTATCCAAGAGAAAGTTTTGTGGATAAAAGTCTTGGAGAAACATCATTTGCTGATCAACTTGTGAGATACGGTCAAACCATTCAGAATGATAGAAACTCTATGCAGGCGAGTCTGTTCGGAGATTGCGAACCTATTGCGACCAACCGACCCTCCTTTCCTAATATAGTCCCCTGGGATAGGCTCAGACTCCTTAATGAAGAGAAGAAACTGGTCACAGTGTATCTTTCCTCTCATCCTCTTGATCCTTTCCAGATGGAACTTGACTATTTCTGTAACTGCACCTGTGCTGAATTTGACGAAAAACTTGAAGCCGGAGCAAAACTCTGTGTAGGAGGAATGGTCACCGGGTTTGCAACCAAGACCAGCAGAAACGGCGGTCAGTTCGGTATCCTTACGGTGGAAGATTTTTCCGGTTCTCATGATTTCAGGCTTTTCAACAGAGACTATGAGATGGTGAGAAACCGTGTCGCTGAGGGAGACATGATTTATATGAAATTTAATGTCAGTCCTGCCAGGTTTGACCCAAGCAGGACAATGACTAATCTTGAAGAACTTAATTTCCTTGATCATATCAAAGGGAATGTTGCCAACAAGATAACAATCTACATTGACCGGCATTTCAACAATGAAGAATTCTTCAGCAATCTGCTTTCAATGAAACCTGACAGCAGACCGGGAGATCTTTACATAGATATTTATGACAAAGAAACCAAACAGGTAATTACCATCCATTCCAGAAAGAAATTTCCTATTACCCGCGACCTCATCAGGCTTCTCGAGGAATGGGGAGTCAGATATAAGGTGGCAACCAGCTGATACGATGCCTGAATAAGGAATTTGCAGAAATGGAATTATTTTCCTAACTTTGTCATAGTCCTTCTGACATAGAGTTATTTTGTAATAACAAACATCTAAATTATAATACCTTATGGCACTTGAATTTACAGACCAGACAGCTCGTGAGGCAATTGAATCTGGGAAACCCGTAGTGATTGATTTCTGGGCAACCTGGTGCGGTCCCTGTATCAAACTCGGTCCGATTGTAGAAGAACTTGCAGAGAAATTTGCAGATCAGGTAACAATCGGCAAACTCAATATCGACGATAATGATGAGATAGCAAGCGAATATCGTGTGCGCAATATTCCGACAGTGCTATTCTTCAAAGATGGGGAAATGAAAGAGAGAAGCGTCGGCTTAGTGAAATTTTCAGACCTTGAGGCTAAACTTGCTTCTATTCTTTAAATTCCATCTCTCATATTCACCCAATTAAAAAGAGGCTGTGTCAAAATAGGCGCAGCCTCTTTTTTTACCACATTCATCAAAAAAAATAAAACAAAACCCCGACTT
>JAIDPA010000175.1 GCA_029062985.1 Muribaculaceae bacterium | reverse complement strand
CTCCCGCTGCCATCGCCTTTTGAGGCGCATCATATTTTGACAGCTTCTCTTGTAATATTTTCATACAAATTCAAGGTTATTTCTTGCTGAACATCACCGTTCCCCACTTTTAATTTTTTCCGTCCTTTGCGGCAATGGTGGTGGTTCAGGCTGCAAAGTTAACAAATTTTTATAAATTCTTCGTGTTTTTTTCTTTTTTTTTCATCTTTCATTCCCTTTTTTGATTTGATTTCCTTTAAAAAGATGTCGTTTATGCTTTTTATCTCTTCAGATCTTACCCTATTGTTGAAAATAATTATGAAATTAATATGGAGCCGACTTGCAAGAAAAAGGCAGCCCCTCTTCTAAGGGACTGCCCAACTAAATAAAATCTAATAACTATAAAAATACAAGGAAAAGAGAATGTTTCCCAACACTCTCATCTCCGCTATAAATTTAATTATTAATAATTCCGGAAATAAAATTAAAAATAAGAGTAATTCCGACAATACACAACTCCTTTCAGCCGGATGATTGAAGATCTGATGTCTGCAAACGTCCGACCGACATATCAAAAGAGATTGAAAATATTGATTTCCTGAAAAAATATAAACTGACAAGTCATTATGCCTTAATAAGAGCTATCTATATATCGCCTCTTCCTCTTGCGAAATAATTATAATAAAATAGCGTAGGAATCTGTATCAGTTGCCGTCCCAACCAACCGAGGCTTCTCGCATTGCCCTTTCTAAGATAGGACGGCAACGCAGAAGCCCACGCCAGTATATGTAAAGCTATCTTCCTGAAGCCTGTTGACGTCAGGAGCAATTCAACTGTTACATATCCACGGGCATCTACCGTTGCTTCAATCCTTGACTTAGAAATGAAATTTTGCGAGAATTCCGATATGGTCAAGTATCAGCGTCGATAAACGCTACATTATGTGAAACATCCCTATTTGCCATACCATCGCAGCAGGCTTTACCCTCCCTTCTGGCGTGGCTTCGGAATGCACTGCAAATTTAATCATAATTTCTAAGGATACAAACTTTCTGCCAATTTTTATGAATTAAGCAATCATCTCCCCTCTCTATGTTTTTGCTCTTTTTGTCAGTATATTTGACGTTTTTGTCATTCTAATCATAGCCTTATTTATTCCGCATTGTTTTTCATACAATCCTATATCTTAATATTTTTCAAACAATTAACTAATTTTTTGCATATTTTTCGTGTATTGAATGAAACATTTAGCACGCCATTTGTTTTAATAAAGAACGGAGCGGAAAGCTAAGAGCTCCAAATTAAATGCTGAAAAATCAAACACTAAAATTATAGACAATATTATGGGAAAAATTATTGGTATTGACTTGGGTACCACCAACAGCTGTGTTGCTGTTCTTGAAGGTAAAGATCCTGTTGTAATTCCGAACAATGAAGGACGTAACACCACTCCTTCCGTAGTGGCTTTCGTCGATGGCGGTGAACGTAAAGTCGGTGATCCGGCAAAACGTCAGGCTATTACAAACCCAACTCGTACAATCTACTCTATCAAACGTTTCATGGGCGAAACCTGCGGACAGGTTGAAGACGAAATCAAACGTGTCCCCTATAAGGTAGTTTGCCAGAACAATATGCCGAAGGTTGATATTGATGGTCGTGATTATACTCCGCAGGAAATTTCTGCAATGATTCTTCAGAAAATGAAGAAGACTGCTGAGGATTATCTCGGTCAGGAAGTAACTGAGGCTGTTATCACAGTGCCTGCTTATTTCGACGACTCTCAGCGTCAGGCTACTAAAGAGGCTGGTGAAATTGCAGGTCTTAAAGTTAAACGTATTGTCAACGAACCTACCGCAGCAGCGCTTGCATACGGTCTTGACAAGAGCGAGAAAGAACAGAAGATCGCCGTATTCGACCTTGGTGGCGGTACATTCGATATCTCTATCCTTGAACTCGGTGACGGTGTCTTCGAAGTTAAGTCAACAAATGGTGATACTCACCTCGGCGGTGATGATTTTGACCATGTCATCATTGACTGGCTTGCTGATGAGTTTAAGAAAGATGAAGGCGTTGACCTCCGTCAGGATCCTATGGCTATGCAGCGTCTTAAGGAAGCAGCTGAAAAAGCTAAGATCGAGCTTTCAAGCTCTTCTTCTACTGAAATCAACCTTCCTTATATCACAGCCACTGCAAGCGGTCCGAAACACCTTGTGAAGACTCTTACAAGAAGCCACTTTGAACAACTTGCTCATAAACTTATTGAAGCTGTAGTTGCTCCTTGTGTCAACGCTCTTAAGGATGCAGGTTATACTGCTGCTCAGATTGACGAAGTAATTCTCGTCGGTGGTTCTACCCGTATTCCTGCAATTCAGGAAAAGGTAAAGGAAATTTTCGGTAAGGCTCCTAACAAGGGTGTTAACCCTGATGAGGTTGTGGCTATCGGTGCAGCTATTCAGGGTGGTGTCCTCAGTGGTGATGTTAAGGATGTGCTTCTTCTTGACGTTGTTCCTCTTTCAATCGGTATCGAAACTCTTGGCGGCGTAATGACCAAGCTGATTGAGGCTAACACAACAATTCCTACTCGTAAGAGCGAGACATTCTCAACAGCTCAGGATAATCAGCCGGAAGTAACAATCCGTGTTCTCCAGGGTGAACGTCCGATGGCAGCTGACGACAAACTCCTCGGTGAATTCAACCTTGCAGGTATTGCTCCTGCTCCGCGTGGTGTTCCACAGATTGAAGTTACATTCGAGGTTGATGCCAACGGTATCCTGAATGTATCAGCTAAGGATAAGGCTACCGGTAAGGAACAGTCAATCCGTATCGAGGCTTCAAGCGGTCTTAGCGAATCAGAAATTCAGCGTATGCGTGATGAAGCTAAGGCAAACGAGGAAGCTGATAAGAAAGCTAAGGAAAGAATTGACAAGCTCAACCATGCTGATTCTGTTGCATTCCAGAGCCAGAAACAGCTTGATGAACTTGGCGACAAGATTCCGGCAGATAAGAAAGCAGCTATCCAGTCAGCTATCGATCGTCTGAAAGAAGTTCACAAGAATCAGCTTGTAGAAGACATTGATTCAGCAGAAAAGGCTGTGACAGATGTATTCCAGGCAGCAGCTCAGGATATAGCAAACGCACAGCAGGCAGGCGCACAGGCAGGTCCTCAGCCGGGTGCTGAATCTCACCACAATGAAGAAAAAGACATCACGGATGTCGACTTCGAGGAAGTGAAGTAATCCATAAATTTAGAATTATCTAAAAATAAAAAAAGGAGTGTAACCCTTTGGGTTACACTCCTTTTTTTATTTTTAGTCAGCATTAAAAACTGTGCCGTCTATTGCTAATATCATTGTCTTACTCATAGTTAGTTATATCTACAGTGCTGATTCTTTATAAGGGAAGAGGTAGATTCTCTGAGCAGTGATTTCAGAAGGCATTTCTCCTGATCCAATATCAATTTTGACAAGTGGTTTTACAACCACAGTATCCCATTCCCAATCCCATAGTTGTGAAACGAACTCATCTATTTTATCTTCTGCAGCCCCACACTTGCGATACTTTTCTTTGAAAAACTCCTCAGACGTCGGACCTATAAGCGTACATGGCATAAGCAATTCATTTCCTATGATTGCCAAGACTCTATCTCCCGGAGAAAAGGCACATTTTTCTTGATAATTATTGCCTCCCGGTTCATGTCCACCCTCTGAATATTCAGAATATTCGATGAAGTCAGGGGTGTAAACCACATATAAGGATGGAGCCATATCATCGTTCGTCTCAATGGAATATGCAAGCAGGCGATTTGGTGCATATACCAGATGATGCAATGCAAACTCAGCATCCTTCCAGCATTGAAACTCACCGAGACTACGCTCATCAAGAGCCCAATATTCCAATCCTTCAGGATTGTCAATTACTTTATCCGACTTCTCCGGTTGTTTATATGCAAATATTTTAGCCTCAATAATATCAAACCAAGGATCTTTTATCGCCGAGAAAGATTCCTTATCATTTAGAAGAATCACGGGCCACTTATCGCAGAATAAATCTGCAAAGGCTCGTGGATTGTCAGTATGTACAGGGATGATGGCTTTAGGATCCAACGCTGAAAATAACTCATCGAGGCTCTTCAAATAGCTTTGTCTGCCGGTGAGAGGGAGTTTATGCTCAGACTTGAAAGCATTATCCGGGCTACTGACATTTGTAGCTTCACAGACAACATAATCAACCTTATCTACATAACTTTCAATAACCGCTGGCAACTTTCCGCTAAGGAAACCATGTTTTCGAATAACGCCTGAATGAAAAACCCTCAGTTCTTTAGCCTCAATGCAGAACCCATAAGCATCAAAAGCTGAGTGCTCAACTATAATAGGAGTGACATCAAATTCACCGAAAGTGAAATGCTTTACGTCTTTAGCCGGGTTGCCCATAAAGATGGTAAGTTCTGGTGGCAATTCAGTAATTTTACCGATATGATCGCCGTGACAGTGTGTGATTAACAGGGCACTTTTTCGTCTGTCTCCACAAGTCAGTCCATCTATCTCCAGCATTTGGTCAGACATAAGTACGCCGGGTTGCAGTTCGCCGGAATCGACAAACAGTTTCCACCCATTAGAATCGTATTCGGTTACGCCTCCTCCTATCAGATTGGTGGCGCGATGAACTGTGATTTTCATTTTAATTTATAAGTTAAATATTGAGTCTGTATGTGTCCGAGATTCGTTCCCAAACACACATATTCTTTTCTTTGGTAAGTTGCGGATTGATTTTGAACACACCTACGAAATTATACGTAGGCAGTACGCCATAAGCATTCTCTTTCATAAAAGTTATGCGCTTTTGTTCGGAGTTAATCCACTGAGCTATATGTTTTGCCCGTTCTTCTTCCGAACGTTTATTATATTCGTAAATGTAGCGCCCGTCTTTGGATAGTTCATTGTGCCATATTTGATGATTGGGTTGAGGCCACCAGACTGTTTCATCGGGATGTCCCGGCACTGCTACGCCGGAAGCTCTGAGGAACCCTCTGTGTTTGGGTTTGGTACCAAACACCACCGCTATATCATCAATCGTTTTTAGCCAATCTTCTGAGTTTACTGAGAAGAAACCACGAGATTTGTAATATTCAGGAGTTGAACGAGTGATTGAATAGTCGCAGGGAAGAAAGTGCTCACCGAGAGAGGAAATACGCCGACGGATTTCTTCAACAATTTCATCTACCTGCTTGTGAATTTCCTCTAAACTGCCGGATGCCTTTATTACGAATACATCGGCTTTTGTCGCATCTGCTACTTCTTGATTACGGATGGCGTCTTTCGCTTTCCGTGTTTCTTCCTCGTGATAGCCCTCGTCAACCTCTACTATCATTCTTACTTGTGGAAGATAGAGGTCTGCCAGTGCATACCCATCTTTACGTTTCACATATTGCTGAAGCACGAACCGCACCCGCATATCGTCAAGTTTATGCCATATACGATTGATGACGTATGATTCGGTTGCTTTATTGGCTATCTTAGCCAACATGTCGGTGATAATTATTCTTTGAAAATTCATATTTCTTTAGTTTACTCCTACATACGAAATGAGCTACTGCCAAAACTTTTTCCTCATTTGCTTTCGAAGGTTCCGGTAAAACGTTTATCTAAATAAGTAAAAGCTGTCTGTGCCCTTGTCTGGTACAAACCAACATTCTGACTTATTATTTGGGGGTTGTGAATACAAACTAATTATACTGCCGGAATGAGGTTTTGTTAAATTTTGAAGAAAATTTTTTTGTCTTAAATAATATTTTTTAGTTCTGTGATATTGATGTCGTTGGTTAAACTAACTTGATTTCT
>JAIDPA010000174.1 GCA_029062985.1 Muribaculaceae bacterium | reverse complement strand
ATATGGGTATAAGAGTCAGGATCTCTATGTACCACAATATGTTGTTTTTGGTGATTCCACAAGCAGGTCAATAGAAGACAATCTCCTAAATAAGAAAGATTAAAGTCAACTATAATTCCATAGACAATCTGTAAATAGGTGCGGAATCCGAAAATGATATAAGTTGGTAATTTGTTTACAAAAGACTTCAATTAATGAAAAAAAGTAATTATAATATTTTCGTAGAGGTCTCTCCAGTGGAAACATTGGTATTTAATGGAATCACTAAAAGATTCTTTAAAATATCTTCAGAAAATATACCTCATCTTTTGGATGTACTGGAGTTCCCGGACAAATACATTCATAAAGAAGAATATATCAATCTTGTGAGCAGACTTAATGACAATGGTTTCATTGTCAATGACAATATCGATGAAATGGAAATTCTTCGTAAGCTTTTCATTTCTTATAAAGAATCTCCTGAATACTCGTTGATGATCCTTTCAACATATTCCTGCAACTTCTCATGCTGGTACTGCATACAAAGACATCAGAATGAGAATCTCAATGAGTCAACTATTCAGAAGATTGAGAAACACATTTCCAAATATCTTACTGAAAATAATATTAAATCTTTCCAAATTTCCTGGTTTGGGGGTGAACCTCTGTTGAATTTTAAGGCGATTAGAAAGATTTGTACTTTTGCACAGAAATTATGTAATAAAAAAGGCATCTCTTACTCATCAGGAATTACAACAAATGGATCGTTGATCACTCCTTATATGGCAATCGAAATGAAAGAACTTGGCTTCAAGGATTTTCAAATAACCATAGATGGAATAAAAGATAATCATAACAAAACACGTTACAATGCTGTCATTCCGGATTCATACTCACTGATTCTTAATAATATAAAATTATTAGCCGAGACTATACCAAATGTAGAAATAACAATCAGATTTAACTTTACACACCAAAATCTAAATGATTTAATTGTTGACCAGTTAGATTCTGAACTCAATTCAGTAATAGATAAGGTTGAAGTCTTATTCCGGAAAGTTTGGCAGGAACTGGACTCTTCAGAATTGACAAATAAAGTCGGCATTATTTTGAAAAAATTTCAAGATAAAGGGTATAAAGTACTTCATGACTATGATAATTTTAAACTCACGTCATGTTATGTAGAACAAACTCACTATAATGCTATTTTCCCGGATGGTACTGTCGACAAATGCTCAAATGTCGATATTTCAGAAACTCGAGGTTATCTTTCTGATTCCGGTGATATTATATGGAACACCTTTCCGGATGAGAATACCGTTAACATTTTTAACCATCCCTCGGATTGTGCGGAGTGCCCGTATTTACCTTTGTGTATGGGACCATGTCCTAAACACAGAAAGACTTACTTATTTGATGGGAAAATACACTGTTATGTAGAAAATAAAGACCGGATATTTTCTGATGAAATCAAAAACTTTTCATTACTTAACCTAAAATAGAATGAAAATAAGAATTATTACGATTATGATTGGGACTGTATATTTTACTTCTCTATCATTTGCTCAATCTATAAGCCAGTCGGATTCTATCAATATGAAACCTATAGAGCTTGATGAAGTAATCATCAATGGGGCGTTAATAAAACACGATTCACGTTCCGACGAATATCGGCTTACACAGGAATTGACTCAAGGTGCAACCTCCGCTTATGATGTTTTATCCAGACTTCCCGGAATAACATACAATAATATTAGTAATTCAGTCAGTGTCCGCATGGATAATAATGTTATTATTAAAGTGAATGGAAATAATGTGTCTCCTGAGTATATTCAGGCTTTACCCGTAGATGCAATTTCTAAAATTCAAGTGGTTTATGCTCCTGAAGCAAGATATACTACTGAAGGAATCCGTTATGTCATAAACATCAAACTCAAAAAAGACGCAGAGGGTCATTCTCTATATATC
Source organism: Muribaculaceae bacterium (assembly GCA_029062985.1). GTDB lineage: Bacteria > Bacteroidota > Bacteroidia > Bacteroidales > Muribaculaceae > Lepagella. The sequence goes on along the minus strand of JAIDPA010000174.1, from coordinate 5,035 downwards.
GGCAACTCAATTATGGTTTCCGCCGGCAAAAACAATGGTTCTGATATTATTGCTAATGAGCAACCTAAAGGACAGTATATTTATTCAAACAAGAAAATAGATATCACTGCCGGATATGGCTTCGCCTCCATACATTGGAATTATCCGATAGAATATTCAAAAAGCTATGCAGGTATCACTTCCTTACAGACCGGTGCAGTTAATGCTCATAACCCGAATGACTTCAATTCGACATATTCTAATGCAGCTAATCTTGGTATTAACTGGGAATTGGCTCCCTATCAGACGTTATCCTTTTTAGGTACGTTTCAGGCTGACAGAACTAAACATTCTTCGGTATATGATTTATACTTTGAACACACTCCCGTCAACAGGCTTCTCGATTATACAGAGCATAATATAGAAAATTCTAAAATAAAAGATATTGCAGGAGCTGTATATTATCAGGGTATGTTCGAAAACGGATGGAACGTATTTGCCGGATTCGGCTACAACAGATATCAGGATAATTTCAACTCTGAGTATTCGGGATTTGATTCTCATTATAATTCCTTATATCGAAACAGGAGAAACTATTGGAGAGGCGAGGTTGATGTGAATTATTCTTTTAACGATCTGCTATCGCTGAATTTTGGCTATCGTGGAATTTGGAACAGATACTCAACCCTCAATAGAGAGGATTGGTCTGTTTTATCCAAGTATACTGATGATCACCATAACACCTATCTCTTTCTCGACTGGTCGCCTTCAGAAAATATTCTCTTTCATATTGGATCCGGAATGGAGGCTATTAAAAAGGGTAACCTGACAGAAAGGCATAACTGGATAGAAGTGCTTCCGCACATATCTGCTACATGGCAGCCCTCAGACAAATTTCAGCTCATGGCAGAATACCAGACCAAGATGGAGTATCCATCCATTTTTCAGACATCGGAAGCTTCCATAAATATCGACCGGTGGCTATCAATGATCGGAAATTCAGGAATCTCTCCGGCGCGGAAACAAATGATCTCTTTTCAAGGCACTGTGCTTGAATCCATAATATTCGGTGCTGAATATAACCTTATGCATAATCATATTTCGGAGTGGTATGAAAAGAAGGGTGAAGATGAATTTACCAAGACTTTTATAAATGCAAGAAGTCAGGAACTGCGTCTTATCGCCGGTTACGATTGGAGAATAATTAAAGGGTTGGTATGGCAAAATATATTTCAATGGAAATGGGGAGGAATCAAAGGCAGAGGTTTTTCAAATCATACCTCGAATATATCATGGGAAAGCAAAATTAATTATTGGATTCAGCCAATCGGATTGTTAGCAAGTATTGAATATTCCCGCGAAATGGAAAAATTGCCATTATTGCAGGGTTGGCAACAATTTGGTCAGGACCTCTGGCAAATTTCATTAAAGAAAAGTGTGCTTGACGACTCTTTATCTTTTTCCATCAATTATATTCCTCCATTCCATTTGGGAGTCAGGACATCTCAAGAGTCTTTTATAAAGACAGATTTTATGGATTTAAGTCAAAGACTGAATTTGCGTACCTATGACAATCTTATGATATTGCGTATAGAATGGCGTTTCAACAAAGGTAGAAATAAGAAGAGACACATTCAGCCATACGAATTTGAGACAGAACAAAAACAAGGGAAAGGACTTTTATAAAGTCATAAATAAACATAGTATTAACCTTTAAAACCATCATTAACTTACCCTTATATTCTACCTTTGCCCATTTACCATTATTGTTATCTATCATAGTTACAGTGGAATCTGGAGTAAATTGAGTCACAAGAGCGTAAGACGTGCGGGGACCCGATCGCATATTTAGTTTTAATTAACTCATTCAACTTATTAAAATCGTAAGATATTCCTATAAACTAAATAATGGAATATTTGTTTCTTTAAAAGGAAGCATATTTAATTTTGCTTACAGTAGGGATTAAGCTTCTATTAATCACCACCTGTTTTAACCTCCAGTTTTTTATTAACCTTAAAAATACGATACTGTCATTATGAACATGTTCTGTTATCAATGTCAAGAGACTGCAAAAGGCATAGGCTGCGAAATTCAAGGTGTATGCGGTAAGAAGCCTGAAACTTCCACCCGTATGGATCAACTTCTCTATATAGTGCGTGGAATTGCCATTGTCAACAAAATGCTCCGTGAAAATGGCGCAGCTGACAAAAAAGCTTCTCATTTCATTATTGATGCGCTCTTCACAACCATAACTAATGCAAATTTCGATAACGAAATGCTTGATGAGTTCATCACACGAGGATTCGAGATAAAAAATGAGCTTGAGGGCACAGCTAAAAAGAGAGGCTTGGAACCTCCTTTCTTGCCGGAAGTTTCTTTCCATCTTGATAAGGATCAATATGGAAAACTTGAAGTAGAAGAGCATGGAGGCACCCTGAGCGAAGAATTTTACAGCGTTCTAAATGAAAAAAATCCTGATATAAGAGGTTTAAAGCAATTAGCCGTCTATGGATGCAAGGGAATGGCAGCATACGCACGTCATGCACTAAATCTCGGGTATGAGAATGAGGATGTATACGAAGTGATTGAAAATGCACTCGCGGAAATAAGCCGGCAGGATATTGACGTTGACCAGCTTTTATCTTTAGTTCTCAATGTAGGAGACGGAGGAGTAAAGGCTATGGCGTTGCTTGACAAAGCCAATACGACCACCTACGGCAATCCTGAAATTACAGAAGTTGAGATAGGAGTAAGAAACAGACCGGGTATTCTCATCAGCGGACATGATCTAAAAGATCTTGAAGAACTTCTGATTCAGTCCGAAGGTCAGGGAGTTGACATTTATACCCATTCTGAGATGCTCCCGGCTCAGAGTTATCCTTTCTTCAAGAAGTTTCCTCACTTCGCAGGAAATTATGGAAATGCCTGGTGGAAACAGATTGATGAGTTTGAGACATTCAACGGTATGTTCCTGTTTACGTCAAACTGCATTGTTCCGCCAAGACCGAAAACAACTTACATGGATCGGGTTTACACAACCGGTGTAGTAGGAATGCCCGGGACTCACTATATTCCGGAAGGTCCGGATGGGAAGAAAGATTTCAGTGAAATTATTGAACGAGCCAAAAAATGTCCACCTCCGACAGCGATTGAAGACGGAAAGATCGTTGCAGGCTTCGCCCACAATCAGGTTGTGGAACTTGCTCCGAAAATCATTGACCTCATCAAACGAGGAAAGATTAAGAAATTTGTCGTAATGGGTGGTTGCGACGGACGTATGGCATCAAGAAAATATTATACTGAATTTGCAGAAGCTCTGCCGGAAGATTGCGTGATCCTTACAGCCGGCTGTGCTAAATATCGTTATAATAAGCTCAAACTGGGCGATATTGAAGGAGTGCCACGAGTTCTTGATGCCGGACAATGCAACGATAGCTACTCAATTGTCGTTATAGCCATGGCACTAAAAGAAGCCCTCGGCTTGAAGAGTATCAACGATCTGCCGGTGGTCTATAATATTGCCTGGTACGAACAGAAAGCTGTAATTGTATTGCTCGCGCTTCTTTCTCTCGGAGTTCAGAATATTCACACCGGTCCTACCCTACCTGCATTCTTTACGCCGGATATTCTGAAAGTGCTTCAGGAAAAATTCAATATCGGCACAATTACCTCCGTAGATGAAGATATTAAAAAAATGATAGAGGCTTAATCAGGAAATTTTAAATGATTCCAAGCTCTACGTCAATAAATAGTTTAAGGCAGCCGGTTCTCAATTTTAGAGTTCCGGCTGTCTTTCTTTTTATGCAAGTCTGTTCATTAATTTAGAATTGGCGTTATCCACTCTCGAATTGTCAAGCGAAGCAAGATATATCTGGGTTGTTGTCTCCGAATTGTGGCCCATCCCCTCGCTGATAATACTCAACGGAATACCTTCTGATCGTGCAGCGGATGCCCAGCTGTGTCTGGCGACATATAGCGTCAAGGGTATCTCAACATTCAGCATTTTTCCTATCCTTTTAAGATTCTTATTTATTTTATTTCCCTCTCTACGGTATTCTGAATATTCATCCGTTCTTTTACCACTCAGTATCGGCAGAAGATAGCAGTTCTTGTCTGAATCGGGATACTTACAAAGAATATCGCCCATTTCCTTAGTCCATTGAATAATAAGGCGTCGTCCTGTCTTTCTGCGTTTATAAACGATGAAACCATTCTGCAAATCTGATTTCCTCAAGAAAGCCATATCGACAAGACTCATACCCCTGAGATAAAAGCTCATGATAAAAATATCTCGAGCATAATCGAGCGTTGAAGCATCCGGAAGGTTTAGTTTCTTTATACGGCGTATGTCATTAAGATTCACCGCTCTTTTTATCGTTTTTGCTATTCCGGTGTAAACATGTTTGAAAGGCTTGACATCAGCCATCCCGCTTTCATCTACTGCCCTGTTATATGCGGCTCTTATAATCCTCATGTAAAACGAAGTAGAGTTAGGATTCAATCCCCTTTCGAGGAGCCACGATTCATAACTTTCAATTATTTCTGAAGTAAGACAGTCAAAGTTCATATCTATTCCGCAGCGGAATGCCTTAAAGCTGTTCAGAGTAGACGTATAGGTTTCGGCTGTCCGGATTTTCCCTTTTCTGATAAAATTCTGTATTAAATAATTGAAATAATGAAATATTGAATACTTTTCCGTAAGTCTTCTGTATTCTGAGACTATATCCTCTATTCCGAATGTTTCCCGAGTATTTTTTAAATGGAGAATAATCCGGTTAAAACGAAGAATATCATATCTCACCAGTCTTTTTATCTCATTTACATATCCTTTTCTCTCATTCTCTAACGGTGGAATAAGAATTTCTCTTTTAGGATCCCATTCGGAGGTAAATATAGAGTAGCCGGTATTCACCTGTCGAAGACTTCTGTCATGACTCATCTGAAAAAAGATGGTCCCTTTATTGGGGAACCTTCTGTTGATACGGAATTTTACTTTAATTGATGTCATTGGTTGTAACTTGAAATTTGAAAATGGAATTTTTAAATATATTATAT
>JAIDPA010000173.1 GCA_029062985.1 Muribaculaceae bacterium | reverse complement strand
GTTCTATAGTCTCTGTCTTCGGATATTCTATAAGATATTTGTCTTCTTTCTTTTGAGAATTAATGAAAAGATAGATGAATGTGCCGACAAATATAATTCCGACCAACACCCATAAGAATATTTTAAAGAATTTTTTCATTTGAATAAAAGGGGATTATGTTTAAGAGATGGAAAATTCAGTCAGATTTGATTTTTATTTTGAATTTAGAGCCTCAATTGGTTTGATTCTCATGGCTTTCAGGGAGGGGATGAGTCCGGCAAGGATGCCGAGGATTACGAAAAGACCGAGAATCGAAATTGCAGCCGAGAACGACATCTGAAATTGTGCGGTCATTATGGAATCCGGAGGGTTGGTAGCATATTGCATGATTCCGAGTATCAGGGCGGCAAAAGATAAGCCGGCAAGTCCGGATATAAGGGTTAGAACAGTCCCTTCACATAATACCTGCACAATGATGTCTCTCGGTTTGGCTCCTATGGCACGCCGGATGCCTATTTCCTGAGTCCTTTCCTTGACGATGACCCACATGATATTTCCGATGCCGATCACTCCGGCAAGCAATGTGGAAAATCCTATGAAGAGAGCCAGAAGATCGACACCTGTGAAAAGATTGTCGACTTGTTCGAAATTTTCAGCTATATTTATGACCCACAGCGCGCCGTCGTCCGTAGGATGTATATTGTGGCGCCTGTAGAGCACTCTCCGCATTTTTGGAATAATGTCAGATAATTTCTCGTTGTCTTTAGCAACCATCATGATGAAGTCAACATTATCGCCATATCCATTGGCACGCCTGAATGTAGAAGCCGGAATCATTACGCTTTCATCAAGACTGCCGTTGATGCTCATTTCAGAAGCATCGCCTATTACTCCTGCCACAGAGTAAGCCGAGCCGTCTGCCTCAATTATTTTTCCTGTCGGATCTTCAATCCCGGGAAATAGTTGGGCTGACACTTTCTTTCCGATTATCGCTATTCTTCTTTCGGAAGCCACATCGGCGTCATTTATGAATCTTCCTGAATATAATTTCGGCTCGAGCATGACTGTGTAATTTGGTTCAGCTCCTATGATCTGTCCTGAAAAGGAGTTTTTGCCGTTCTTGAATGAAACTCCCCATTTCTGAAATGTAGGGATCACCTCTTTCAATTCGGGACATGCGTCTCTGATGGCTTTAACATCCGTAATATCCATATTCCATCGCCTCCCTTTCTGGTATCCGTGATAGGGGATAGTGGTGCGGTTCGGAATCATGGCGCCGCTGTTTGTGGCGAAGCCTGCAAAATTCCTTTTAAGCAATCCTTCTCCGCCTTTGGCTCCTCCCATAAGAAGCGCCAGCATTGCCACTCCCCAGAAGATGCCGAATCCTGTAAGAAATGTGCGCGTTTTATTGCGTGACAGAGTCGCACCGATTTCTCTCCAGTTGTCTAAGTCGAAAATACCCAATTTCATAACTTGTTCATTTTATTCGTCGCGCAAGGCTTCCACGGGTTTAACTTTCAGAGCTTTCAGGGCTGGAAATAATCCTGCAAGCGCTCCTGAGATTATCAACACAAGTGTCACCTCAAATGCTATGGAGAGACTTACAGTGGGATTTCTTAAAATACCTCCCGAACCAACAATATGAGCAATAACCTGACTGACCACCATACCTAATACGATACCTATATAGCCGAAAGTCACTGTTATTACCACAGACTCCATAATAACCTGAGTGATTATTTTCCGGGGCTTGGCTCCTATTGCACGCCTTATGCCTATTTCATGGGTGCGTTCTCGCACAGTGACAAACATGATGTTGCTTACACCGACAATGCCTGTCAGTAAAGTCAGGATGCCCAATACCCATACGCTGATTTCGAGAATACCCATTGCCCCTTGTGCTGACAGGGCGTTGGTATAATAATTGGAGATATACACAGCATTATCATCCTGAGGGTCGAAGTTGTGAAGATTGGAGAGGGTCTTTTTTATCCCTTCCTCAGCTGCTTTTCCATCTTCTTCTGAAGATACATTTTTAAGGGAAACGGTAAGGGAGCCGAGGTCTTCACGGTCGGATGACAACATGCGGGCAGTGGTGAAAGGGATATAGATGTCACGATTCCATTCGCTGTCATAAACTCCTACGATGAGGAAAGAGAGTCCGGCGCAATTTACACGCCCTCCCAAAGCGTTTCTGCCTTCGGGAGGAAACAGCTGGCGGGCATAATATTGCGGAATGACCATCACTTTCGATGCCTCCGACATGTCTCTTGAGGTGATGAATCTCCCTTCCTTTATTTCTCCTACATTCGATTGATTGAGTATAGAGGGGTAGACTCCGGAATAGCTTCGGTCAATGCTTCCCGCAGAGTTGGAGATGACAGGGGAGCCTTCAATGCGTGTCGTGACCTCCTCAATATAGCGAGAATTATCGGCAATAAGCTTTTTCATATCAATTTCCTTGAAAGTGATACGTCGTCCCTCACGGTTGCCCCGATAAGGTATTGAGGTGTTTCCTCCCCAGATTTTGATAATGGCAGAGTTGCGCGATGCCATATTATGGTCAAAGGAGTTTGTCACGCCCCTTGCCATGCTGAGAAGCACGATGAGCATAAAAATTCCCCAGGTCACAGCTATACCGGTCAGAGCGGTGCGGAGCTTATTATTGCTCATCACCTGCAGGATTTCATGAAAAAGGTCTCTCATTTGAGTTCCGGTTCTGAAGGGGTGACTAAATTATTCTGAGGCACAATCAAACCGTCGGAAATGCGTATGAGTCTGTCGGTCTGGGCAGCTACACCGGGGTCATGGGTCACGATGACTACTGTCTTTCCCTCTTCACGATTTAGGTTCCTGAAAATTTCCATGACATCTTTGGAAGTCTTGCTGTCAAGAGCTCCGGTAGGTTCGTCGGCAAGGATTATGGAGGGATTGGTGATCATGGCTCTTGCAATCGCCACTCTCTGTTTCTGTCCTCCCGACATTTCTGAGGGAAGGTGAAGGGCGCGGTCTGCGAGTCCCATGCGTTCAAGCTGCTCGAGGGCAAGACGGTTTCGTTTTTTTCTTGAGACACCTTGATAGAAAAGTGGGAGAGCTACGTTCTCAATTGCATTTTTATAATTGATAAGATTAAACGACTGGAATACGAAGCCAATCATCTTATTCCGGTATTCAGCAGCTTTGTTTTCACTAAGATTCTTGATAAGAGTTCCGTCAAGAAAGTATTCCCCGGAGTCATAATTATCAAGGATTCCCAGGATATTGAGTAGCGTTGATTTCCCTGATCCCGATGCGCCCATGATGGAAACGAGTTCCCCCTTGGAGATATCAAGATTTATTCCTTTCAACACATGGAGTGGAACGGCTCCCTGATAAGTCTTATTGACGTCTGATAGTCTGATCATATACAAGAGTAATCAAAACATAAATACTTTGAATGTCAGGAGAAAAATTCAGCGGAAAATTTATTTTCAGCTGACAGGGTGCAAAATAACAATAAATTATTGACATAATCAAAAA
>JAIDPA010000172.1 GCA_029062985.1 Muribaculaceae bacterium | reverse complement strand
GTAATACATAATGGTTAGTTTAAAATGAGAAATGAGTCCCTTCGGTATTTTTGTATTGCAAATATAATACATTATTTCGCTGTTTGCAAATATTTTCTCATTTATTTTTGTAAATATCTCATTTCAACCAATAATCAGCATTTTTTACCAATTTTCCATCTAATAACTAATATCATAGTATATTGTTTTCTCAGTTTCAATATTTTATTTCCCACTTCCTTTATAAATCTCAAGGATTATTTCTATTTTTGCGCTTAACTAATCGATTCAATTATGAGCAGCACCGACTCATGGCTTAATAACGCCTCTGAATATCATCAGAAGAGAATGCTCTCGCTCGCTTCTCGCGAAGATTTAATTGGAAGCGTGCGCGGAGTGAAAGATAAGAAATATATGATGTATCGTCATTCTGTCATTGATTCTCCGGATGACGGAAGAAAGTATGAATTTCTTATAGAATATGATATTTTCAATCCTTCGCAGGGGATTTATTTGGGATGTAAGTCAGTAACTCTTCCGGGCTTTTCTCATAATCTTCAGATCGCTCACGCCATTGACGATTGGGAAAAGCTTCACCCTTTTGCCTTGCAACGCCTGAATAATATTTTTGTGAATAAAGATTTCACACATCGTTTCCGGCAGACAGATAATGCTCACAACGGCACTTTCTGGCCCTTCTGGATTTCACTCTATGAAGATGAAGACCCTCGAGAGGTGGGTTGCCGCATTCTCGAAATAATATCCGGAGTTTATAAAGACTATTTTTCCGGTAGGCTTCCTCAGGGTTCGCCAAAAATTTCAACTCCCAAAATATTGAATGTTGAGACTGCCTTCACTTTTGATGCTTTTGAGAATTTTAAAGAAAAGGTAAAGAAAATTCTGCGTCGTAAAACAGCCATTAAGTCGGCTCCTGACAACGGGTGGTCTATGATAGAAAAATTTCTGGAAGAGGCTGAAAAACATGGTTGGTTTCGACGGTTAAGAGGATATGAAGCAGCATGGTGTATTAATGAGGAATATGGCGATGTAGATTTCCACTTCATTATCAAATATCTGTTTGAGCGAATTGGAGAAAAATACAACATTCCGGCTCTGTCGCCTCCTTGGACTGCCATTACAGGAATTTTTATGCGCCACGATGAGACAATCTATAAATCACAGATAAAAACCCTTTCTCCTGCTGCTCCCGTTCGCAACTATTGGCGTGATGAATTAAAGAAACTTGAATTGGAATAATTTTTTCACTATACGTATAGCAGACCGGAAATTAGAGAGCGATTAAATTTGCAAAAGAGTAATCGCTACTCTAAGACGTTGCTAAGTCTGTTTGCATTTTTAGTGAATATTTTTTGTCAGAATAAAAACTTATTTCTAAATTTGCATAAGCACTCAATAGACAGTATGAACATATAATTATGTAAATATAGAGTGCAGACATACAGAAAGAGCGTTTATTGCGCTGGTTCTTGACTTCCTGAAATTCTCGCAAAGTTTTAGTGTCTATGTCAAGGATCGAGCAACGATAGATGCCCGTTGGTGTGTATCGTGTCGTGCGTTCGGTCAGGAATCTCGTGAGGGATTCCGTCCGAAAGCATCGTCATCATACATCAGCGTGGGCTTCTGCGTTGCCGTCCTGCATAGACAAGGCAATGCGAGAAGCCTCAGGAAGCGGGACGGCAAAATGCAGATTCCCGCGCTCTTTTCATTTCTAACCTAACCGCCAACGATGGGAATCCGGTGGCAAATAAACTTTTATGAAGCGTATATTTTTACTCATTAATTTTGCTTTATCTACCCTGATAGTAGCTACAGCTCAACAAACCTTTTCGTATAGAGGTCTAAACTATAAAACAAATACTGGTGAAAATACTTGTAACGTAACCGGTTTTTCCGATGGGGTTTCTTCTAATTTAGAGATTCCTGAGATAGCACGAAATGGAGATGTGGAGTATAAGGTAATAGGAATAGCCACCAGAGCTTTTGATGAATGTGAAGGAATCACTTCCGTTACTTTTCCAAATAGTTTAACTTCAATTGGAAGAATGGCATTTAGTCAATGTAGCGGTCTAACAAAAATCAATTTTCCTGAAAATTTATCAACTCTTGGGGATGGTTCCTTCCAAAATTGTGAGAACCTTGAATCGGTTATTATACCTAATTCAGTTAAAAGTATTGGTAGCTATTGTTTTGCAGGGTGCTCCTCTCTTTCAGCTATTACTTTGCCGCAAAGTCTAACAGAATTACAATCGTTAACCTTTCAAGGCTGTTCCTCATTGCTTTCGATAGAATTTCCAGAAGATTTGACTACTTTAGGAGAGAAATCTTTTATGGGATGTGAAAAACTTACATCTGTAAAATTTCCTAATTCTTTAACTTCAATAGGTTCCCAGGCTTTTCAAAATTGCACAGGTTTGATTATGCTGGACTATCCTGCAGCAAATGTACGTGTAGGTGATGGAGCCTTTTCTAATTGTAGTGGATTAGTTAAAATCAATTTCCCAAATGACTTAACACAGATTGGAAATTCTTATGACAATATCGGTATTTTTTCAAGATGTGTAAATTTGAAGAGTATTGATTTTCCAGCTTCAGTTACAGAGATTGGAAAATGGACTTTTGCTTATTGTACCGGATTAACTTCACTTGACTTACCTAATAAATTAACAAAAATTGGTGCAGCGGCATTTACCCGTTGCACCGAGCTGCAAAATGTAAATTTTCCTAATACACTTGAAAGTATCGGTAATTCAAGTTTCTCCTATTGCTCAGGATTAACAACTCTTATATTCCCTGAATCTTTAACAAATATATATACCAGTGCTTTCAGTCGATGCGACGGTCTTACTAATATAGTTTTCAATAGTGGTCCTTATTTAGATATCAACTCATTTGATCTATGCCCCAATATAAATATTATTATTTATAATACAGAAGTGCCATTTATCTATCAAGTTGGAATGAACATTTATGATAATGACAATATAAAAACAATATTTGGAAATTCCAACGCTTATGAGGAAGCTAATGTACTCGTTCCTCCTACAATCTTAGATAAGATAAAAGGTATTACACCTTGGAATTATTTTGAAAAGATAGATCAAATTCCTATTGCAACACTTAATACGGATAATTTAAAGATCTGGGCAGGAGATAAAGATAATATTAATGTTTCCATTACACCGGAGGATTCCCCTCTTGGTAATCCTGAAATTAAATGGACCTCTTCCAATCCTGATATTATCACTGTTACGGATAGCGGTGATTCAGCAAGTGTTACTAATCTTGGTAAAGGCAATGCTGAAGTATATTGTAATCTTAATTGGAAAGGATTATGGGATCAGACATGTAAAAGCAAAATAACAATAATGGAAATTTTAACAGGTATTGAAATAGAGAATACTCAATCCTCCTTATTGAAAGGTGAATCTATTGCACTTACTACCATAACTAACCCAATAGACGCATACGAACCCAATTATACATGGTCATCAAGTGATGAGACCATAGCAAATATTATTCCATCTACAAACGGGAATGCCCTACTGACAGGACTTAAGGCTGGTAAAGTGACTATAACAGTTGAAGCTGTGCAAGAAGGATCAAAAGGTGGGCATGCTTCCAAATCAATGGAATTTACAATACTACAACCGGTTGAATCGCTCTCTCTTAATCCAACTTCAAGTGATGCCGAAGAGGGAGATAAATTCCAGATCACTGCAACAATACTTCCGGAGGATGCTTCTGATAAGACTCTTGAGTGGTCTTCAAGTGATGAATCAATCGCCACCGTTGATAATACCGGATTTGTTACAGTTCTCAAAGAGGGCGAATGCATTATCACTGCTAAGACTATTGACGGCTCTGATTTGAGTGCCAATTGCTATATCTCTGCAACTACAGGCATTCACGATATTTCCTTTGATAAAAATGAAGTAGTTGATATCTATAATCTTGAGGGCATAAAAATCAAGACTAACTGCAAAAGAAGTGATATCGGGAATCTTCCTGCCGGAGCGTATCTGCTGCGCAAAGGTGATAAAGTGGAAAAACTGATAATCCGCTAACATACCCCCTACCCTACGAAATGACAGAGCCATGCCCGACGGGCATGGCTCTGTTGCATTTCCAAGGTTTCGTAGACTCTTGATTTTCTGATAAAATTATGTTAACTTTGTAATTTTAATATCAATCTTTACGCCGGTATTATTGAGCGTAAAATCAGGGGTAGTTGAAAATGGCAGATCTTGATTTAAACAGACTCAGTGAGTATAGAGAACATAATCAACTTGAGGCTAAAAGGCAAAAGGATAGATACAACTTTTAACGCCATACACGACGGATATGGGGACAAAAAAAGGAACGGCATTTCTCAAGATGCCGTTCCCTTATATTATCCTAAATTATATTATTCTATTGTCGATTTTTAGAATGCGTTGAGGCAAAGACCGGTAATCCAGATCCACAACGGACAGAATCCGATGAAGAGTATCACTGAAAGTGTCAATGATGATGTACCGGTTGCTACGTATGTATTATATTCGTCGGCGATGATGATACCTGAGAAGGCTGGCGGCAATGCGGCAGCAACAACAAGCATCTTAAGGTTCAACGGATCCATCTTGAATACGAGACCGAGAATCAATACCACTGCCGGCATAAGGATCATCTTCATGATAGAACCGAGAATTGCCTGCCAGTTGATCTGAATCTTGATAGCTGAAAGAGTGATACCGGCTGAGAACACTGCCATTGAAGCGTTTGCCTTTGCTATAAGATCAAATGAAGGACTCAGCTCTTTTGGCCATGGAATTCCGACTACAACCCAAATCACTGCAAGGATTGGAGCCCAAGCGACAGGCTGCTCAAGTGCATGGAGTACAGGTTTCCAGGCACTCTCCTTCTTTGTGCTTCCGGGATTCTGCTTTTCCAACGAAGCATTCATCAATGAAAGACCCACCGGAATACCGATAGCATTCACTACGATACCTACGATTGCAACTACGAGTGCCACTGAAGGTGATGTACCAAAGATTGGTTCCAAAACGGCAAACCCAAGAAAACCGATTGTCGGCGAACCACTAATCAACGCTGAAACGGCAGCATCTGCACCTGTATTCTTTTTAAAACAGTATTTGAAAACAAAATATACTGCCATGAAACATGCCATGATGCCCACGGCTGACACAATAGTCAGCTTAATATCTTTTACAAGGTCTTCACGCGAAGCCTGCACAATTGACACAAACAAAGCTGCCGGAAGGGCGAAGTCAAGCACGACCTTATTAAACTTCTTTGCGTCTTCGCCACTGAATGCCCCTTTCTTGCCCGAAATATAACCTGCAAGCATCACAACAATAATAGGGACAATGGCATATAATATGACGTGAGAAATATCCATTGTTTTTATAAATTAAAAGGTGTCGTCCGAAGGTATCTGCTAAGCATTCCCTCAGACGACACCGGATTGTCAATAATATGAATTTCTATATCTTTTTACACCGTGTAATCTACAAGTGGTGTCGGATTCAGATATCCGATATGTCCTGATTCCTTACCTGCATCTGCAGCAAGCTGAACATCAATAAGTGCAGGTTTCTTACTTGCTATCGCTTCAGTCAATACTTTCTGCAGATCGGCTACATTGTCGACCCGATAATTGGCAGCACCGAACGCTTCACCAATCTTATTATACTGAGCATTGATGTCAAGCGTAGTAGGTGCGGGAGCGTCACCACCGGAAGGATTAACACCTATACCATTATAAATACCGCCGTTATTGAAGACAACCACTGTTACAGGAAGGTTAAATCGGCAGATAGTAGCAAAGTCCATTCCTGAGAAACCGAATGCTGAATCACCTTCAATGGCAACTACGCTCTTTCCGGTTGCAACTGCGGCACCAACGCAAGAACCCATGCCCATACCCATGATCGACCAGCTTGCACAATCCACTCGATGACGTGGGAGATATTGGTCAATAGTGTCGCGGGTATCATCAAGAGTATTAGCACCCTCATTGACAAGGATTATATCCGGGTTTGCCTTAAGAATAGGTTTGATTGCTGAAAGCGCACTCCAATGGTTCATCGGCATTACCTTTGAGGCTTCTGCAAGACGAGCTTCAAATTTGGCATTCTTAGCTTTTGTCTCTGCCTGAAGTTTCGTGAGCCAGGCGGGATCTGCCTGCATCTTCTTGCCCTTCATTGCTTCAAGAATCATAGCTAACGACTGACTCATATCGCCTACAACCGGAGCAGCAATAGGAACATTCCGGTCAATTTCCTGTGGCTCAACTTCGAGCTGAATAAACTTACCTTCCGGATTCCATTTACCTTTACCAAATGAGAGCATCCAGTTGATACGGGCACCAATCACCATCACAACGTCTGCTTCCTCCATAATGGTAGAACGGCAGCTCAATGCGCTCAGCGGAGCATCGTCGGGCAAAAGACCTTTTGCCATCGAC
>JAIDPA010000171.1 GCA_029062985.1 Muribaculaceae bacterium | reverse complement strand
CCTCCCCCCTAACGCCTAACTAATGCCTAAAGCCTAAAAAATTTCAATTTATATCAGATGCGTGACATTGATTTTCTTAAATTTGCTCCCCATTCCGAGCGCAAACGCCATCTGGTCTTTGATTATCAGCTCCCCTTTCTGCAATCCGGCTATCGCACTCCTGACATTCTGGAGTTCCGAACCGCTGACTCCAAACAGATCCTTGATGACCTTGTCGTCAATAGTCTGCTGCTTCATAATCAGAGGATACTGGGCATTGGCATAGAAATCAAAACCCTTGTTCTTGAAATCACTCATATTCTGGGTGGCAAGAATAATCGACAGACCCTTATTGCGCCCTACGGCAATAAGATTCCTCAGAGGGCGATTGTCAAAACTGAGCATATAATGAGCCTCATCTATAATTGAGAAATGGCGTATCTGAACCACATCATCATTGACTGCCTGTTTTTCAAGCGCCTCATAGATATTGTTGAGTTTCGACATCAGGAAATAGACTATCGCCTTCGCTATCGGACCATCCTTAGGATACCCATCCATCTTCACTATGAAACTCTCATTTATCAGGTCTGCCTTATCCGATGTGTCGAAAATATTTGCCCGGTCGAGCTGCTTCAATATCGAGGAGATGGAATCATCCTTTCCCGGGTCTTTCATCCGCGCCTGATATTCTGCAAGCATTCCCGAGAAGGTGATAGGCTTCCCGCCTGTTTTCTTATAACATTCCACTATTGCCTCGCTCAATCGGTTACTCATATTCGAACTTGGCGACAGACGGTCGAGCGATGCCAAAGCAGATGCCATTTCCGTAGAATAGAGATTTATCTCATTGATTGGCTTCCCTGTGAAATCCTTGAAAGGAGTGAACGGCAATGGCTCCACAATAGGATCAAGGATGCAAGAGCGGTCTACGTCGAAAAGCCCCAGCCAATGATTATTCTGCATGTCGCTGAATTCCCCTTTATAGTCGAAAAGCAGGAAATTGACAGGATAAGCCGTCTCGGAAGATAATGCTCGGATCTGCTGCATCAACACTGCCAAAAGATTAGTCTTTCCCGATCCGGTGGCGCCTGCAATGATTATCTGCGCATTAGTGATTGCCCGGCTGTTGATGTCGAGCGTCGCCTCCATATCAGCATCCCCGTAATTGCCGATCAGCAAATTAAGCACGGGGATATCCTTTGAAAAAACATTCTTCCCTCCCTGGGCGAACAGATAGTTCTCAAGATTATTATCTGCCAAAAGACTATCCCTTCCCCTCTGCATCTCCACCCCGATTATGCGCGAAAGCACGCGGTTATTGCTCAGGTCAAGTCCGGAATCATGATAACGCATCTTTATCAATGCTGAATAAAGGGGGGAAAGCTCCTGATGCGTGAAGAAACTCGGCACAAAACGGTTTCCCTGCTGAAGTTTTATCCTCTCCACACTCTCCGCATCCCTTTTCACGGGAATCGAAAGCCCTGTGAGAAGGCAGATCCTCATAAGCTTATTATTGGGCAAAGTGTATCTGCGCTCATTCCCTGCAGTGCGTGTCAGGTTGACGAGTGTCTCTATCTTTTCTTTAAGCGGTGCGAACTCCGTGTTGAAGTTTTCAGGCACATATATGTCTCCGAATTGCAGTGGCATCTTGATCAGGGATTTAGTTCTATTCCGAAATAATCATCGCTTACGGTTGTCTTCTGCTCCTCCACATTGCGATGAAGCGTATAGGTCTTTGATATGAAAGCCTCGAGTTTCTTATAGTCGCTCTCAGGGCGCACCTCGGATGTGGTGCAGAAAAGTATGGTCTGTTCGGCAAGGTCGGGGAAATATTCCTCGAAAAGCATCTCACGGCTCTCATTATCGAGCACACCCATGACGGTGTCGATCATTACGGGAGGATTGTAGTCGCCGAGATTGCGCAGCACTTTCAGCAAAACCTGAATGAAAATCTGCTTTGAGGCAGCATTGAGCTGATTGAGCGATATAGGGTTTCCTTTGGTATGAAAAATCCTTATATTGAAATTCTCCATGCTGTCGCTCAGTTCAACCCTGCCGATATGCCCTTTGTAAGAGACCAGAAGCCGGTTGAGCTGCTGCTGCATCTCACTCTCTATCTGTGCTTTCTTCTTTTTCAGCAGACTGTCAGCCACCTTTTCAAAGAATGGCTTGAGCTTGACGAGTGTGTCATATTTCAGATCAGGCTCCTGCTGAATCTGCACGTCGTATGTGTGTATGCGGTTCTCAAGTTTTCTGATTTGCTGTCTGAGCTGTCCCTCCTCCTCTTTTGCCTTCTCGAGTTTACGCTTGTTTTCTTCGTAGGCAGAGATGATATATTCATTTCCTCCGGTCTTCGACTTTTCCAAATTCTGTTTCTCGCGTCTTAATTCCTCTATTGTGGCAAGGGATATTTCAAGATCCTGCTTCTGACGATAGAGAGAGACAAACTGATTGTTGACACTACGTCCAGCAAGACCCTTCAATGCCATTACCTCAGTATTGTCGAGATAGTCAAAGGGGTCTTTGGCGCTGACCGAGTTCTGCACGGCAACAAGATGCTTCACGACATTATCCTCATCTATCTCAGAAGAACATAGAGATAACTCTTTCAGATAATTTATAATTTTTGAAGTGACATCATGAAGCATCTCCAATGGATAGGCAGCTGCCGACGATTGCTGAATCTCCAGTTTGGTGCGCAGTATGTTGTCAATCTCCACTGAAAGATTGGATCCCATTTTGGGTAGGAAAATGTTGAGTTCGATATTTTCCATAAATCCTTTTATGTCGTCGGCGTATGTGGCAGCACGACTCACGATGTCGTCAACCTTGGTGTTGATTGATGCGATACGCTTATTGATGGCGTCGCTCTGCTGCGCTCCCTCCTTGGCTCTGTTATATTCCTCCTCCATTGAGGTGAGATATTTATAGAGGGAATCCTGTTCGGCTATGCAGGCGTTGAGTTCAGTGTTGAGTTTCTCCTTCTGGCTCACGAGTTCGTTATATTCCGCCACCTCCTGTTCAGCCTGAAGGCGCTGCTGGGCCATCTCCTGCTGAAGGCGTTCTGCCCCACGCTTCAACTGAAGATATTTCTTGAAGCCGAGCACATTCTCGAAATTGTCGCGTATCGTCTGGGCGAATACATTCTTCTTCAGAAGTTCGCTCGACTGCATGGCGTCAAAAAGGAAATATTTCGACAGCTCCTGCGGAAGGTTCGCCTTGATAATCTTATTGACCTCCTGTTCGGCTCGTTTCCTCTCTTTGGGGGAAGTCATAGTGCCATAGACAAACAGATTTCCGTTCATATTCAGGCTGACGCTTTCAAGCGGGCGTCCTGACGGATTCAATACGTAGAGACGTTTGAGAATATACTTCTGTTCCTGACCGAGCACTTTTCCGCTGAATGTGATCTGAAGTGTTATCTCCGGTTTTACGTTTCCGACAGCGCCCTGATTGAGGAGTTCCATGAAATGCTCACGGTTTTCTATCTTCAGTCCGTAGAGCGCACCGCTGATAGCCTCGAAGAGAGTGGTCTTGCCTCCACCGTTGGAGCCTCCGATAAGAATTATTGGGCGTTCCTCATCTACGGTTAGATCAAGGTCGAGGTCAAGATAGGTCTTATAGTTGCTTACTTTTATTCTCTGTATCTGCATCGCTTCCGGGTATTATTCAATTTTCTCAATTGCTGCCCGCAGAATTTCCTCCGTAGCGGCGTCATCAATCTCAATGGCATCCACCCGGCGGGCATGATAGGTCTTGAGTATCTCCTCGCTGAGCCAGTCGAAGTCAATACCCTCTGCATCGCATATAGCCTCAATCATCGAAAGGTCGTCCCTCCGAATCCCGTAATGAACAAATTTTTGGTCGATACCCTTCCTATTCATAATTAATAATCATCATCTTCATAACCATTAAAATTATCTTAATAGTCATCATAACTGTCGTAGTTATCCTCTCGATATCTTTCTTCCTCAATTTGGCGTCGGTATTTCCTTTCCTCTTCTTCCCAAAAATCATCCATAATATCATCTATAGCCCTTTCATATTCCTTACCGAATATATATTCTATTATATTTATGATAAGATCTTTTTTCTCATTGAAAATATCATTCAGTTTATCAATAGTTCCCTTTTCTAAAACTTCATAGTCTTTAGAAATAGTTGTTCTCCCGGGATACATATTGTAGCTAAAGTGCCTGTCTATACATTTATAGTCATCTCCATCCACTAAAGATATGAGGGTGTTCATACCGCTATCAGTTATTTCATAATATTTGATTTCTTGTCTGTCAAATCTTGTTTGAACATTAATATAATCACCGAAAAGTGTCTGGGAAGACTGATTATTTGAGGTTCTTAACTTCTTTTCTTTGTAAAAATTTCTAAAGCAAATAAAAATATTATCAAATAATATTTCAACCATTTTAAAAATTGAATCAGGAATCTCAATAACAAAGTATTTGCCATATTG
>JAIDPA010000170.1 GCA_029062985.1 Muribaculaceae bacterium | reverse complement strand
CTTGAGGATGAACCGGAATTGGTAAATCAGGATGCCTTCTCTAATTGGATTATGAAGGTTAAAGTTTCTGATCCGTCTGAGATAGAAAACCTTCTTGACGCTGCCGCATACGCGAAAATCTGTGAGGAATAATTCTCACGTAAAATCTCTCTATCCCCGGAAAATTGTTATTGAGTCGTAATTTTCCGGGGATAGTCAATAAAAGGTGTGGTGAAGAGATTACTCAACATCTGCACCAATAAATCTAAACCTAACAAATCTAAGAAATGTCAGATAAATTTATGCCCCACACCGATGAAGACATCCGCGAGATGCTTGATAAAATCGGTGTTGCGACGATTGATGATTTATATAAGGATGTGCCCTCTGAAGTGATATTTAAGGAAGAATATGATATTCCTTCCTCAATGTCAGAAATAGAACTGAGGAAACATTTTGAAGAACTCGGCAAAAAAAATAAGACTTTAACAATATTTTCAGGTGGGGGAGCATACGACCATTATTCTCCTTCCACTATTGATCATTTATTAAAGCGTAGTGAATTTTACACTGCGTACACTCCTTACCAACCGGAAATTTCACAAGGAACACTTCAATATATCTTTGAATATCAAAGTATGATTAGTGAATTGACGGGGTTGGAATCCACTAATGCTTCCATGTATGACGGAGCTACGGCAGCCGCCGAAGTAATGTTCATGATGGTAGCATCGGCAAAGAAAAAAAATCGTGTCCTTGTCTCTTCAACTGTTAACGACAGAGTAAAAGATGTGATTAAGACTTATGCTAAATTTCATGGAGTTGAAGTTACAATCACACCTGAGAAAGATGGTGTAACTGATTTGGAAGCAATAAAAGATGAGCTTGCAAAGGGAGACGTTGCAGGAGTATTGGTGCCCACTCCTAATAAATACGGTATAATTGAAGATTTCACCGGTCTCTCAGAAGCTATCCATTCTGCTAAAGGATATTTTGGAATTTTTGCCGATCCGTCTTCACTCGCCGTTCTGCGTTCACCGGCTGAGTGGGGTGCTGACGTAGCTTGTGGCGACGGACAGACCCTTGGTATGCCACTATCTTTTGGAGGTCCTTATCTGGGATTCATTTCATGTAATAAGAGCATGATAAGAAAGATGCCGGGAAGAGTAGTGGGTGCAACAAAAGATATTGACGGAAAACGTGCTTTTGTCTTGACCCTTCAAGCTCGTGAACAACACATCCGCAGGGAAAAGGCTACCAGCAATATTTGTTCAAATCAAAGCCTGATGGCACTCTACGCTACCATCTATCTCTCTCTGCTCGGTAAAGAAGGTCTTAAGGAAGTCAATAAGCTTGCTTGCGACGGCGCGCACTATCTTTATAATAGATTAATAGAGTCCGGTAAATTTGCAGCAGTTTATGACAAACCATTCCTTAAAGAGTTCGTCGTTAAAACAGATCTTGATATGAATATAATCAATCAGAGATTGTTAGACAACGGAATTCAGGGAGGTCTGCTTCTTGGAAACGGGATGGTGGAATTTGCAGTGACAGAGAAGCGAACCAAAGAAGAAATAGATAAATTAGTAGATTTGATGCTGGAGAAATAATCTTATGAAAACATACGATAAAATAATATTCGAGCTCTCTCGGGCTGGCAGAAAAGGTTATTCTCTCCCAGCTGATAATTTTGAAACAAACGGTTTAGCTGATATCCCGGAAAGTCTTCTCAGACAAAAGGGTCCGGATTTGCCGGAAGTTAGCGAACTTGACGTGGTAAGACATTTTACCAACTTGTCAACCAAGAATTTTGGAGTTGATACCGGTTTTTATCCGTTGGGAAGCTGCACCATGAAATATAATCCGAAAATTAATGAAGAGCTTTCCAATCATCCGGCATTTACAGGTCTTCATCCTCTTCAGGATGAAAAGAGTGTTCAAGGTGCCCTCGAATTATATTGGAATCTCCAAAAGATGCTTTCTAATATTGCCGGTCTTGCAGAGTTCACTCTCAATCCCTATGCCGGCGCTCATGGAGAGCTGACGGGATTAATGGTGATGAGACAATATCATCTTTCCAGAGGAGATCACAAAAGAACAAAAGTAATTGTTCCAAACTCGGCTCACGGCACCAATCCGGCATCAGCTATGGTTGCCGGTCTGGAAGTTGTTGAAGTCAAATCAAAACCAAACGGTTCAATTGACGTTGAAGATCTGAAACCTCTGCTCGATGATACGATAGCAGGAATCATGATGACAAATCCCAATACATTGGGAATGTTTGAAACAGAAATCGTGGAGATTGCGAAACTTGTTCATGATGCAGGAGGCTTGCTCTACTATGATGGAGCGAATCTGAATCCATTGTTAGGGAAAGTACGTCCCGGCGATATGGGCTTTGACATAATGCATATTAATCTGCATAAAACATTCTCCACCCCTCACGGAGGTGGAGGTCCGGGTTCCGGTCCTGTTGGTGTGGCAGCTCATCTTGTCGAATTCCTTCCCAATCCTCATGTGGTGAAGGATGAAGATGGTAAATTCCATGTAGATTTCGGAAAGAATAGTCTTGGGAATATTTCTACCTTCCTGGGGAATGTTGGTGTTATGATGAGGGCTTACGCATATATTCTGACTCTTGGGAAAGAAAATATTAAGAAGGTCGGTCCGCTTTCCACTCTAAATGCAAATTACATTAAAGAGAGTCTGAAAGACGATTATCTCTTGCCAATTGAAGGAGTATGCAAACATGAATTCGTATTTGATGGTTTGAAGGATAAATCGACAGGTGTCACTACATTAAATGTAGCAAAACGCCTTCTTGATTATGGATTCCATGCCCCAACTATCTATTTTCCTCTTCTTTTCCATGAATCAATGATGATTGAACCTACTGAGACAGAAAGTAAGGAAACTTTAGATGAGTTTATTGAAGTGATGCATAAAGTTGCTAAAGAAGCACGTGAAACTCCTGATGAAGTAAAGAATGCACCTCTCTCTACCATTGTCAGGAAACTTGACGAAACCACAGCAGCCAAAAATCCGATTTTAAGTTTCAAGGCATTAAAAGAGGCGGAGAATGAAAAGTGATTTAATCATTATAGGCGGTGGTCCCGGAGGATATGAGACAGCTATCGAAGCCGCTCATAGAGGATTTTCTGTCACTCTATTTAATGGTGATAAACTTGGCGGAACATGTCTTAATGAGGGATGCATACCGACTAAATGCCTTTGCAGAAATGCTGAAGTAGTCTCTCAGTTTAAGAACGGAGAAGAATTCGGAATTGACGATTTTTCCTTTACTCTTGACTTCTCGAAAGTGATGGAAAGGAAGAACAATGTTGTCAGCTCATTAAGATCAGGCGTAGAGACTCTTCTGAAACAAGCAAAAGTAAATGTAGTTGATTCCAAAGCTTCTTTTAAGGATAACTATACAATCGAAGCTGACGGCAATGAATACACTGCTGATAATATCATTATCGCGACCGGAAGTGTTTCCAAGAATCTTCCGATTCCGGGATGTGATTTATCAAGAGTGATGAATTCGACAGATTTATTATCAATCGACTCAATTCCGGAATCGCTCACGATTATCGGTGGAGGTGTTATCGGAATGGAGTTTGCTTCAATCTTCAATCAATTTGGAACGAAAGTAACAGTGGTTGAATTTATGAAACAAATTCTCCCTCCTTTTGATTCAGATATTGCAAAACGATTAAAACAGATTCTTTCAAAAAAGGGTATCAAGATTCTCACAGGTGCAGCCGCTAAGGAAATAAGAATAAACGAAAATGAGGATATCGAATTGGTTTACGAAGTAAAAGGGAAAGAAGAAACCGTTTGTTCAACTCATATTCTTATGGCAGTCGGACGCGCTCCCAGAGTTGAAGAATTAGGATTGGAGAATACGACAATCTCTCATTCTGCAAAGGGCATTCCGGTTGATGATAATATGCAGACGAATGTCGCTAATATCTATGCGATAGGTGATGTTAATGCAAAGATGATGCTTGCTCATGTAGCCTCTTTTCAAGGACTAAGAGCTCTGAATGCTATCGAAGACAAGAAAGATTCTATAATGTTTGACGTTGTTCCTTCCGCTGTCTTTACAGTGCCGGAATGTGGTATGGTCGGAAAAACTGAAGAACAGTGCAAGAAAGAAGGAATTGAAGTATTGATAGGGCAGAGTTTCTTCAGAGCAAACGGGAAGGCTCTCGCTTTGGGAGAACCTGATGGCCTTTGCAAACTAATATTTGATAAAGAGAGCAGATTATTGATAGGCGCCCACATTATTGGAGTTGAAGCTGCAGATCTTGTTCAGCAATGTGGGGATCTCATTTCCAGAAAAACTACAATTGAGCAATTGAGAGATATCATTTTTGGACATCCGACTGTCAGTGAAGTGATACTTTCAGCTTCACATTCTGTCAAGTAAAATTATTAACGCAATAAAAAACCATCCCTACATTGGAAATTTATGTAGGGATGGTTTTTATTCTTATTAAAAATCAGATTTTATGATCAGGAGCAAAAGCATACGTTACAAGAGCACCAATTATCATTACAATTATTGACACTACCAAAACTAAAGATGAACCGCCTGATTTCAAAAGGATAGGGATGAAGAATACACCCAAGACTGCGCCGAGTTTCCCGATTGAAGCTGCTATTCCTGACCCTTGACCTCTTACTTCTACCGGAAAGACCTTTGAGGGGAGTACATAGGTCATCAGATGCGGACCAATATTTAAGAATAATTCAAAAAACATAAAAGCCCCAATAGAAATCCAATGTGGCCAGTTATTCCTGTATGCAAAAAGCAAAATAAGAAGAGACACGCCACTCATCAGAAATCCCATTGTCTGTTGTTTCGCTCCATTCATTTTAGGAATCAGAAATAATCCAATGACGAAGCCCGGTAAGATGATACAGGATATCCACAAAGTGATTTCAATTGAACTGGCTACATGGGCGATCTGATTACCACCTGCGGCAGAATGTTCCAGACCTAATGCCATAACCAGAATGGGAAGAAATACTCCGATTCCATATACACCTAAACCTTCACAAGCCCATGGTACACCGGTAAATATTACATTTTTCCAATTTTTTGAAACGAAGGAGAAGAAACCATCCTTTTGGGCTACAGGTTTATTTGCAACCTGAGGGGAAGGCTCAATGTCTACATCATTACCTAAGAAATTATGAGTGGCAATCTCCGCCTCTTTCATTTTACCATGTGCTGCCAGCCAAGTAGGACTTTCCCAAAATCTGATTCTGCATATTAGCATTAAGGATGAAATGCCTATCATAATCCAAAGTAATGTCGGCCATGCAGAGGCGGATGTCCAATTCTTAACAACAAGAAAACATATTAAAGCCACAATAATATTTCCCATTGCACTGGCTGCCTTAGCAGCACCTACCATTATAAAGGTCCATTTCTGAGGCATCAGTTCAGATATATAGTCAGAATCGAGGCTATATTCTCCCCCTATTCCAAATCCCATTAAGAACAGGCAAACAATCAGAACAGAAATATGGGGAAAAATCAGGGCTGCCACTGAAGACATCAATATTAACAGAGGACATAAGCGGAAAAGAAGTAAATAACCATATCTATCCGATAGTTTTCCAAGTATCGTAGAACCTACCATAATCCCTATTAAATCCATTGCCCCTACAAGTCCTTGCATTGCTGAAGATAATTCGGGGTGAGCAATGAGCTGATAGAGAGGAATAATGACAGAGACGAGAGTAGCAAGTCCGGTTCCGATTAATTGACCGAGAGATGCAACTGCCACAATTCTAATTTGTCGCCACGTCAATGGAGAATTTTTTATTGTATAACTCATAAACTAAGATTAGTATATCTTTGTCGTTACTTAGTATTTGGTAAGAAGAATTTGTAAGCAGGTAGTAAGAAAATCCACGTGCCCAAACAGAAAGGACCTGTCAGGGTCGGAAGTCCGATAGGAGCAAAGAAAGCATTCATTGCTGCCTGCACGAAAACTGTGACAATTGTACCGAGAACTGCCCAGATTGCACTTCTCCATGAAAAATTGCAGAATGTTGCTCCAAGAGCGATAGCTGTCAGGACAGCTGAGAATCCATACAAGCCATTAGCTATATCTGCGCCGGGACCATGCCATATCAAGGCTATGAATAGAGAAACAGCTTAGCCTATTGCTGCCCATAAAGCTGCCCTCCAGCTGCTGACTGCCAAACCTGCAAGGAAGAACACACCACATACCCATGATTTTATTAGGAATACCTGAGATATGCCTCTCAACCAATAAACCACTAAATCTCCAAAGCCTAACGAAATAGTAGTATCTACGCCATGAGGAAATTCAGGAGATCCCATATATACAGGTGGAAAACCATTGAAAAGGCGAGCCGACAAGAGGAATATCCAGGTGCAGAATACGAACGGGAAGGTGAAGGAGGATAGATTCCAACGGCTGAAGAAATTATCCATACCGGAACGGGCAACTGTGGTCAATGCAGAACAGATAATTAGTCCTATCCACATCCAAGGCGTATTACCTAAGAATGTCGGGAATGCGCAGCCTACCAACACACCATTAAATCCCCAGAGACCCTGAGCACCATTCTGATCAGGAAGTCTTAGAATATATCCGGCAAGGGTTGAAACAATGACACCTGCTAAGGCTCCCCATGCTACTAAAGGAGAACCCTCAGCATAAGCACCCCAGAATATTCCAATGAGGAAAAGTATGCCGGTCCACATGTTATCCTGGAACATCACTTGTCCGACACCTCTCGCGACTGTTCTTGGAAACTCTTTTACAGAAGTTGCAATATAATCTTTATCAAACATAATACAATAAAATTAGATTAATATTCAGAATTTATAAATTAATTTGCCGGAGCTGCCGGTGAATTGGATTGTGCGGGAGCGTTTGCATCTACCTTACTTGATTGTTTTCCGGAATTTATATGTTCGGAATCCTGACCTACTAAAGGAGTTGTAAAAGCACCTTCTCCGTATTTTTGACCAATTTGATGATGTTTTGTGAGAATGTTTGTCACATAAACCGTGAAAATAGGAAACATCATCATGCCTAAGGCTGCCAGCAAAACAGACAATATTCTGCCGACTGTCGTTACTGCCACGATATTACTTCCTACAGTAGTAGCATCCATGAATGCCCACCATAAAGCATCGTCATAGTTGACCACCAAGCTGTTAACTCCATGTTCAAAAAGATAAAATGCAAGAGATGCGAAATATATTGTGAAAAGGAGTGTTGCCAGATATGAAATAAATAATCCGGTTGCTTTGTTGTATGTAAACCAACTCACTACAATTGACATCGCATATCCACCTCTTATCAATGGGATATAACGTAAGCAGTATGTCAGCTGAGGATCAAAAGTCCAGCCATAATGAGTGATAATGGAATTATAAGGTATGGAAACCAGAAAAAATAAGAAATGAGTTTTTAAATATTGCCATTTATCTTTTGACAGAAAGAACTCAATGAAGAAATCGGCGAGAAATATCACACAGATCCAAAACTGAACTTTCATAAATCTTGGCACTTCATAAAACGCCTCATTGTGGAATGAGTCAATTGATATGCAGACCACGAGAAAGATAGAAAGCAGAAGAATCAGTATATGCAAAGCAGTATACAGACTCTTTGTTTTAAAATTACTCTTAAGTTTAGATAATTTTGTTTCCATAGAAATATCTTAAAAAAGTAGGTTACATTGAATCTTAGCCTCTTTCGATAGTAACTATACTCCGGTCTCTTATACACCTCTGACGATGCCGCCGA
>JAIDPA010000017.1 GCA_029062985.1 Muribaculaceae bacterium | reverse complement strand
GTCGGAGTTGTGTATATGAGACAGAGATTGTTTATCTTCCAATATTATATCTTGGAGAGAGCATTAAGCGGAAAATATTTGATAAAATAATGAAAAATGAGAACAGAAATTTCTCACATTCAATAAAAAAAGTTATGGTTAACAAAATTTAACAATTCTGATTGGTATTTAATATGTGTTGGTAGTAATTTTGCCAAAATCAAATAGGTTGATATTTTTACTTATACAAACCTATCCCGCACTTGCCGCCGGAATAGATCATAAACTATAACCTCTAAATAAAAACATCAATGAAAAAGATTATCGCAGTGATTATGTCACTTCTGATTCTTGCCCCGGTTTATGCCGATAACCTTCAGAAGAGTATTGACAAACAGCTTGAAAAAGCCCAGAAGAAAGAGATGAAAGAAAAGAAGAAAGCTTATGAAAAGGCAGGCTTCGAAATTATGGGCAGCCATACGATGGACGTGGCTTTACTCAAGCATTACAGCAAGCTGAATGAACTTGGTGATGAAGGTATGGTCTTCGAAGGGATTGCTCAGAATACCAAATCAAAGAATGTTGCAACTCAGATGGCACTCAATAATGCTGTCATCACATACGCACAGAAAGCCGGAAGCACTGTAAAGGGTCGTGTCGTAAGCGATATGATGGCTGAAGGCACAGGCGCCGATGATGCTGAATTTGAGAAATTTTATGCTGCCTACGAGCGTCTTGTGGAACAGAATGTAAAGAATGTCCTCATTCCGAGCTATTCTATCATCAAGACTAATCCTAACGGCACCTATGAAGTGCAGTCTTATTTCATAGTTGATGAATCCAAGGCTCGTGCTGCTCGTCTGGCTGCTCTCGAAAAGGCAGTCGCTGAGACTGATCTTGCTCAGCAATATGCCAATAAGGTTAGAAATTTCGTAAATGACAGAGTAGAGGAATAATGCCGCTACCTTTACATGAAGTAAAGGCGCAGACTCTCTAATAATTTATAATACAACCACATGGAGACGAAAAGATTTTTACTTCTCCATGTGGGTTGTTTATATTTTTGGCAAAATCCCTTATTCCCGGGATTGTCACAATCCTTAAACCTTTAAAACATGAAACTAAAAAACATTACACTTGCCTTCCTGCTGGCTCAGGCTTTAGTGGTCGCTCCTGAGCTGTATGCTCAGACTGTGGCTCCTGCTACCCAGACTACTGAGAAACCAAAGGAATATAAATTCCGTCAGTCATCTACTCCGGTGCAGCTTGTCCCTTACAATACAATTGTCTATTCCCGCACTCCGTCTCAGATACTCACCATGAGAGGGGATGAATTATATTCCACCAAAAATAATCTTGTCACTCTTTCGGTGATTCCTTCCGGTGTAAGCTTCGGTGTCATTGAGCGTGACAAAAAGGGCAGAAAAGAGGCAAATTTCTACAGCACGTCAGAACATGCTCATAAGCTCGGTTCGTTTGATGTAAAAAAATACGGTAGCCCGGCTGCTATAGTATATAGCCCTGATGCAAGAAAGATTATGGTCGCAACAGAGTCGGGTCTCTACGTTTTCGAACCACGTAAGATGACTCTGCTTGACACAATGGAACTTCCGTTTGTCCCTGAGGAAATGGCAATCAGTGACAACGCTTATTATCTGACTCTATCAGCAGGCGACCGTGTCGCTGTCATTAATCTTGAGCAGAAAAAGGTGCGCCGTGACTGGAATTTCGGAGTGAAAGTGACGGATATGACTTTCTCAGAGGGAAGTTCTCTGTTTGCAGTTCTTACAGAAGACGGTATTCTCAGTGTTTACGATACCCGTAATTTCAATATAAAGAACACAATCGATGATTTGGGTTCAGGAGTGGCTTGTGCTTTCAGCACCGACGGGAAATATATGTTTGTAGCCACCGCTCCGGATACTCTTGAGCTCATAAACCTTGTCCGTCCGGCTGACAGAAATACTATCCCTGTAGAGAGCGGGGGTATAAGCGATATGGCATTCATCAAGGATTCGGAAGGAAATTCGATTCTTACCTATACAGGACCGAATGCCATAAACGCACGACGTGTGCAGAACCTTGAGCCTCATTTCAATAAACTTATCTCAGATGAGGTGGATGAGATGATGGCAGAATGGCTGAAGATGATGCCGGGTGAAAGCATGGAAGATTATCGTGCCCGTGTCAATGATGAAACCCGTGCGCGTCAGCGTCGTCTTTTCGAGGATGAGATTTCTACCCGTCTTGCAGGCGACCTCCTTGCCAGCGCTACTATGAGCCTTGGTAATTATGACCGCACAAATCAGGTGCTTGCGATTGATTTCTCAACTATGCCGACAATCTATCTCCCTGTGCCTGAAAATGACGTGACTTCTTTCCGCACCGCGGATGACCTTGTTCTTTCCGACGTTCAGTATGGTGTCCTCCCCGATGATACTTTTGAGATTGTATATGCTAAGGTCAAGAATAATGCAGACGGCAAGACATACGAATATAATAACCATGACCGTGTCGCAATGGATTTCATGGGCGGAGATTCAAATGTGGTGTCGCTTGAGATTCTGCAGCAGCAACAGATGGAAGAACTGAAACTTCAGGAACTTCGTGAGAAGGTGGTCGAAGAGGCAAAGAACGCGAGCACAATATCCAATCACACAAATATTGCTGTTGATTCACGCGTTGTGCCTGATTTTGATGCCGATGGTAATAAGATTCTTAATTATGAGGTGAATTTCACTTATCAGGTAGACCCCGAGTTCTCTGCTTCAGAGGACTTCCCTCCCGGGAAGTATCTCGTGGATGAATCAGGCGCTGCAAATGCGATGCTCAAAATTGTTAAAGAGGCATTTGAGGGAGATTTCTCTCAGTATCTGAAGCCCGGGAAAAAACTGAAAGTCGTAATCTCGGGAACTGCTGATGCCACTCCGATTGTACGCACCATCCCTTATACCGGTGTATATGGCGATTTAGAGGCTGAGCCAATCTATGAGAACGGCGATCTGACTGCAATAACCGTAACAAAGGCAGGCGGTATTAAGGAGAATCGTCAGCTGGCTTTCCTTCGTGCAGAGGGTGTCAAGGAATTCCTCCAGAAGAATGTGGATAAACTTAGCGATATGAATGCAGATTATACTGTGAAAGTGGATGTCGCTGAGGGCAAAGGTGCTGAATTCCGCAGAATAAATGCCAACTTTGTCTTTGTAGACGTCTTCTGATTCTGACGTTGCGCAAAATTCAAAGATTTAAAGTTTATCTGTTTTTCGGAATTCTGACATAATTTAATTGATTGCCTCGGTATGCAATCGTTATCATAAATTTTATGCAATTAGAAAGAAAAAAAATAAATATTCTTTTTCCCGGGAAAGGGTGGAAACGCCCTCTCCCGGCAATCGTGTTTGCCTTGCTGCTTAGCGGAGGGGCTTATTCAGGATATGCTGTAGCTTTCAATGCTGCTGCACCTCAGAGTGTCGAGGCTTCTGATGAAGTCTCGATGCAGAAAGCCGGAGCGCTCTATAAACAGGTGAAGGAACTTCAGTTTCAGGGAGCAGAAGAGGAAGAGGTCTATAATGCCGTCTTGGATGCCAATGCAATGGCGTGTAAGATTCTTGACTCCGATACAATCAGCGACAACACACTGAACCAGTGCAAGGGTATTATTCTTGATCTTAATAATCTTCTTGCAAAAGGGGCAGTGCATTATTCAGTGCAGGGTAACAGCGCGAAGATGGTTGATTTTGCCCGAGCATTCGTTGACGCACAGCTGCAGCCTAAATTGGCAGATGCTCCTTTCAATAAGGATAAGGAGTTGTATCCTGCCCTTGTCTACAGTGCGGCTTCCGGTTGCTATAATAAAGGGGATCATACGGGTGCCATCAAATATTTTGAGGAATACCTCAACACGGGTGAGAAGAAACAGCGTCAGCCGGTAGCTTTATTTTACGGACAGGCACTTCTCTCCACTAATCAGGCAGCTAAAGGAGCTGAAAAGATGGCAGCTCTTTCAGAAGAGTTTCCTTCCGATTTCAATATGCTTACAATAGCGTTGCAGCTATGTATTGATGCCGGACGGCGTGACCTTATGCCTAAGCTGCTCACACGTGCTCTCGAAGTGAAACCTGATGATGAGCGTCTTCTTAATCTCCAGGCTTCCTTGCTCGAAGAACAGAGGGATTATCGCGGAGCGCTCGACATTTATATGCAGCTTGAGGAGAAACATCCAAATAGTCTGAGCGTCAATGAATGTGTGGCTCGATGTTATTATAATCTCGGCACAAACTATTACAACAAGTCAATTTCTGAACTTGATGAGAAAGAAGCTTCAAAACAAAGACGTCAGAGCAACGCCTATTTCTCAAGTGCCGCCGAGAAATATGAGGATCTTTCAGCAAATGATCCTAATAATCCAAAATATCTCAAGGCGATGGCTACGTCTTATGCCTGTCTGGGTAATAAATCTAAGGTTGAAAGCATAAACACCCGTCTGGCTGCCTTAGGACAACCTACCACTTCAATGACCGGTATGCCTGTGCTCATGGGGGCGGCAGGACAGGATTCGCCGGCTGCTTCACGCAGTATTCCTTCTTATCAGGAATATGCTCAGGCTTACGTCACGGACCATCTCAAGACTTGGATGAAGCGTGGAGAGTTTGAGAAACTCGAGGATTATGAGAAGCGTGTTTCTCCGGAAAGTCTCCTTAAGGAGAGGGAGCGTCTGAGTTCGATAATTGCTGACCGTTATCTCACGACGTATGCCAACCAGCTCGCTATATCCGAACTGAAGCTTGAACCATACGATGTTGACAATGAGACGTATGCAATCACTTCTGAATTCGGACCGATTTATCTTAAGGTGCCGGTGAAGAATCAGGAGGCGGAAATCTTTAAAAATAACTGGGATCAGATTCAGATACGCAATCCGAAATTCTTTGTCAAGAATGACAAGATTGCTATCTCCTCAATCTCATTTATTTCTCCTACGGGAAAGGAATATGCTTATAATGCATCTAATAAAGTGGATTATGAGGGTGATAAGATAGTCAATGTCGATGTGCAGGCTCTTATGGCAGATATGGGACCAAAGACCCCCGCAGCTAAGGAAAGCGGAAAAAAGACTGTCACTATCACAAAGAAGAGTGATGTCGACCAGAATATCCCTCAGAATCCTACTACGAATTCAAATACCGTAGCCCTCATTATAGCTAACGAGAACTATAATAAGGTCATCAACGTAGCAGCTGCCAATCATGACGGCGAAGTGTTTGCGCAATATTGCCGTGAGACTCTTGGTATTCCGGCAGATCAGGTTCTTCTTTTTGAGGATGCAACTTATGGCGAGACTCTTTCTGCAATCAATAAGCTGCGTAATTATGTGAAGGCAATTGGCGGAGATGTAGATGTGATTGTATATTATGCTGGTCATGGTGTGCCTGATGAAAAGACAAGTGATGCCTATATGATGCCTATTGATGCTGATCCTCTGGTGATGGCTACAGCTTATCCCTTGAAGACCCTTTATAAGGAATTGGGAGAAATGGGTGCTAATAATGTAATGGTTTTCATGGATGCATGTTTCAGTGGTGCCAACAGAGGCGACGGTATGCTGACAGAGGCGCGTGGTGTGGTTCTCGTGCCTAAGAAGGCAGCTCCGGAGGGTAATATGTTTGTCCTCAGTGCAGCCAGTGGAAATGAAACAGCCCTCCCGTATAAGGAGAAGAATCATGGACTCTTCACCTATTATCTTCTGAAGAAACTTCAGGATTCAAAAGGAAATGTAAGTCTTAAGGAGCTTTCCGATTATGTTTCTCAGGAAGTGCCGAAGGTAGCTTTAAAAGAGCTGAACAAATCACAGACTCCGACGGTGACATCTTCAGGTGTCTTGTCGTTGCAGCTTGACAAAACAAAACTGCGTAAATAAGCCGCCAATCCCACTTGAAGGGTTTTTGATATGTTTTTTGTTATGATGAATTTCAGAAAATTACTTGC
This sequence comes from Muribaculaceae bacterium, assembly GCA_029062985.1. Lineage (GTDB taxonomy): Bacteria > Bacteroidota > Bacteroidia > Bacteroidales > Muribaculaceae > Lepagella. The sequence continues at coordinate 2,911 of JAIDPA010000017.1, read as the reverse complement.
AGGATTCGCTTTCTTCATTGTGGCTGTGGCTGCCTATGCCGCACCCTCAATGAAGACAGTGTCCGGCGAATATACATATTACGGGGATAAGTCGACATCTCCGGCGGAATGCAAGCGCCTGGCTTTGGAGGGAGCACGTCTGGCTGCTCTCTCAAAAGAATTTGGCACTATAGTGACGCAGGATATTCTTCAGGCTGACCGTATCGGGTCGAAAGGAGAGGTCAATAAATTCCTCGCTCTTTCCTCGACAGAAGTGAAAGGGGAGTGGATTGCCGATGAAGGTGAACCTCAATATACCATCACGCTTGACAAGGATGACAATTATATAGTGACCTGTAGGGTGAAGGGTAAGGCACGGGAGATATCCAACGAGTCAGCCGATTTTAAGGCTCTTGTGTTGCGTAATGGCAATAAAGAGGGAAATGCCTCAACTGAATTCTATGACGGTGATGACCTTTTCCTATATTTCACTGCTCCAATGGATGGTTATGTCTCGGTTTTTCTGTCGCTTGAAGACGGGAATGTCTATCAGATGCTCCCTTATCTGATGGATGCGAAAGGAGAGGCTAAGGTGAAGAAGGGTTATGACTACGTATTTTTTGATGCTTCAAAAGCTGAGGGTACCTTCGGGACGCCCGATCAGTTTAAGATTGCCTGCGACGGGGATATAGAGTTTAATAAGATATACGTGGTCTTTTCTCCCTCTTATTTCTCCAAGCCTGTGACCAGAGCAAGAAGCAGTGTGGAAGAACTCCCGTCGATGTCGGAAGATGAATTTTCCAAGTGGCTTGTAAAGACACGTCGTACCGATCCGAAAATGGGAGTCAAACAGATGAATCTGAAGATCTATCCAAAATAAGAAAAGCCTATGAAACGACTTATATTGATGGGAGCCTTGATGACCGGGCTTGCTTTGCAGGGAAATGCCCAAGCCCCACAAAGTTTCCAAGAATTTCGGAAATCGATATTGGATGATTATAATGAGTTCAGAAAGACTATTCTGGAGCATTATGCCGACTTCCTGAATGGCACATGGCATGAGTATGAACCCCTGATGCCTCAGAAAAAGGATAACACTCCAAAACCTAAGAGGGTGCCGAAGGTGAGCGAAGTGAAACCGGAGACAAAACCTATAAATCTTCCGAAACCCACATTGGCAGATGCCCCGGAGGAGAAAAAACCGGTGGAAAAACCAAAACCGGTAGAAAAGCCTGTGTCTCCTCAGTTCCCGCCTTCTCCTTTTGATGCGCCGAAACCGGATGTTCCGCCGGAGGCTAAAGATACAGTGCCGCCTACATTGAAGGTGAAGCCTGATTTGAAGACTCCGATACTTGCTCAGCTTCCGGATATTCCTCGCCCGGAAATTCCGGTGGAAGAGACGGAGCAGCCTGACGTGCCGGAGAAGAATCCGCAGCCGCAGGAATCACGTGAAGGGAAAGACCCTGTGCAGTTCTATGGAATGGAATTCCTTGTGCCCTCTGTCAATTTCAAGATTATGGAGCAGATGGCTTCTGTCGGCGATTTCGCACGCAACTGGAAGATGATGGATGAGCAGAAGGTGGCTGATAAATTGTTGAAGGAGCTTAAGCCTAAAATGAAGGAGCTGGGACTTAATGATTATCTGGCTTACGAATTCCTGTGTGCATATATGGATTCTAAGTTCCCTGAACTGGGAGCTGCCCCGAAGATGTCGGCAGTGCATTATCTTCTGACAAACCTTGGATATAATGCTCGTATCGCTCTGCTGACCAAGACCGGCGACCCCATTATTCTGATGCCCGCTAAACAGAATCTTTATGGAAAGGTGTTTCTGACAATGGGTGGTGATAAATATTACGTTATGTCGGCTCCCGGAGTTAGCGTTATGGGTCAGACAATTGCCACCTGCGACCTTCCTAAGGTGGCAGATGGCGGAAAGAAGTTTGATTTCAGAATCAATGGACTTAATCTTCCGGTGAAAGAGCATCCTTTCAATGTTTCATACGGCAAGCTGAATCTTTCCGGCAGTGTGAATGAGAATCTGATGCCTTTGGTCTATCGCTATCCGCAGATGGATACTGCTGATTTCGCTGAAAGCTGGCTTGACAATGGATTGCGAGATAATATCGTAGCGCAGGTGAAGGAACAGCTTGAAGGCATGGATAAGGTAGCAGCCACCAACGAACTTCTTCAGTTCGTGCAGTCAGGTTTCTCTTATGCTACGGATGATGCTTTCCATGGATTTGAAAAGCCTTATTTCCTTGAAGAGAATTTCTTTTACCCTAAGAATGACTGTGAAGACCGTGCAATCATCTACACCTATCTTCTCTGGAATGCGTTAGGATTGGAAAATCAGCTTTTGTTCTATCCGGGTCATGAAAGTGCGGCGGTAGCCTTACCTGATGAGGTAGGAGGCACAAGTTATGAGTTTGAGGGAAAGAAATATTATATATCCGACCCGACCTATATAGGCTCAATTACCGGACAGTGTATGCCACAATACACCACCACCTCGCCGAAAATAGACCTTTCTCTACCAAATAAGTAATAAGAGAAAGAGATTCTGACGAAAAGATAATAATTTTCTGATACCAGCAAATTCTTCCTAATATCTTGACATCCGGGATATTAGGAAGAAATTTTTATTAAATGGAAACTTTTCTGTTGTAAAAATGAAAAAAATATTGGAATAAATTTGCGAGATAAAGAAAAAGTTTGTAACTTTGCACTCGCAAACGACAAGGAAGTGAGACAAAATCCTTAAGATTGTCAGGAGAGGTGGCAGAGTGGTCGATTGCGGCGGTCTTGAAAACCGTTGAGGGTAACACCTCCGGGGGTTCGAATCCCTCCCTCTCCGCCAACAACTAAAGTGAATCCGCTGTAACCCCATGAAGTTACGGCGGATTTAATTTTTATCCCATACAAAAAACTA
>JAIDPA010000169.1:1940-9390 GCA_029062985.1 Muribaculaceae bacterium | reverse complement strand
TTAGAAAACGATAATGCCTTGAAATACAGAACTAATAATTTACCCGATTCGCAATGAACCGGGTAAAGGGCTCTATGGCCAGATTTTTATCTTAAATGAAAGAGCCGTGTTTTGGAGTGCAACCGGACGAGGAAACGGGCTCTGCTGAGGAGCAACCCGCCAGCAACATGGTTGCGCCAAGACTGGAGACAGTTGAAGCCTGAAGCCGTTCCTTATGGGGCGGCTTCAACTTCACCAGGATGGCCATTCCGCTAAGAAAACCTTTACCGTCTGTTCGGAAACAGTGTTTTGTCGACAGTTATGTTCGGGAGAGCCCTGTCAAAGGCCTTGTGATCCATTGCCACACTGCCTATAAGAGTAAGCACAGATTCCTCGTTAGGCATGGCGGTTCTCATTCGTGTCACCCTACGGAAGTCTCTGTTGAGGCGTTCAATCCAGTTGGTGGTGTATATCATGGCCTGTATCTCGGGAGCATAATTGAGATATGTCATATATACCTTATAATCAATATTATTGCGAAGTAACTTTATGGCGCGGTAATCCTTGCCCCATCTGTCACACATCTCCTGCCACTTTGTCCATGCCATCTCTATGGTGTAGTCGCGTTGCCCTGTGCGGAAAATATCCCTGAGGTCTGCTGCAAGAGCGGCCTTATCTCCATGTCGCACCTTCGCAAACATGTTACGTTTCAGATGTGTGACACATCGTTGTAACGGTGTTCCCGGGAATTTCTGACCGATTACAGTATCAAGACCCTTGATTCCGTCCGCCACCATAAGTCCTACACGTTGTAAGCCCCTGTCTTTCATCCTATCCAATATCTCACCCCAGCCGGTTGCGCTTTCCTGTGGCATGTTGAAGATGCCTAGAACCTCGCGTGTCCCTTCTTCTGTAACAGCCAAAGCCACATAGAACGCCTCAGATGCCACCGACCGCTTACGATGAATCTTGATGTGCACACAGTCCACGAACACTACAGGATAGTACTCTTCGAGGCCTCTTTCAAGCCATTCATTGACTTGCGTGCGTACACATTCAACCATACGGCTGATACTGGCATTGGAGTAATGATGACCGTATATCTGGTCAAAGACATCCCCAACCTGTTCCTGCGTAAGTCCCTTGGTGTAAAGGGCTCCTGCCAGTCTGTCACATTCTTCCTCCTGATCTCGCAATATGGCCAGTATCTGTGGATGGAAGTTACCATATCTGTCGCGGGGAATGCGGAATTCAAGTTTCCGGCCATGTCCATAAGTGCTCCCCGGACGGTAACCGTTTCCCTTATTGCCCGGATTATCAGCCAGAAACTCACTGCGTTCAGCGACCATCATACTCTCAATCATGATCTCCATCAAATCGTGAAGACCATTTCCTTTCGCTGCATGCTTGCATATCAGCTCGGAAAGTTGTAATTTTGTCAAATCCATTTGTTTGTATTTTTAAGTTTGGTCACCTAAAATTACAAACTTGTTCGGACCGGTCAAAATTTGGCTGGTCCTTTTTTTAGTGTCAAGCTTCAGACACACTCAAAGAAACAGTATCCTGGAGTAAGTGCGAACTGATATATGCAAGGTTTTTTCAGCTACAATTCTAGTTTTTAGCAGCTGAAAACATACCTTGCAATATCCGTTCGAATATCCTTACTATATAGGAAAAATAATACAATTATTCTACGTGCTGAGCATAATTAAAGTTACTCGAACTACTATCGAGAATGTAGATGTATTTAAATGAAATTATAAAGTTGTTAAAAGTTCGGCAATTATTAAGTCAACGATTTTTTGAGTCATGACAATTATAGTTGATGACTTTGATGATTTTATTGATAAAATTTTCTCACGATAAAATTAGGATACTAACTTTGAAATCTAAATAATATCACATGGATTTAACACTACTTCTTGAGTCAGTATATCAAGACCCAAATAATATCTCAATAAGTTGTAGTTTAAGAGACTAAAGTAGAATTACCATGAAATACTGTCAATGTTGGTAGCTGGATATGTATTAATAATTTTTTCCCGGGTATTTGATAACTCTGAAAGATGTATATCTCCAATGACCGGGACAATATGAATCAAGAACCGTTGATTCTGTGAATCATCACTTTGTGACAATCTTGGAGCTCGCGGCACCCCACCTTCACCACTGCCGGCTATCACTAATTCACAACCAGGCATTTTGGTAAAATCAATCCCGGCATAATCTCGCCAGAATTCATGTAAGCTGAGTGCTCTTTGGTAACTTAAAACATTATTGTTTAAATATTCATTCCTATTATAGCCATCAGCAGATGCCTGACCTTCTACAACAACTAAATATTTAATATTTGTATTCAAGGAATCATTTTCCTGAAGTTTCATGATTGTTCGTTTTATTTCCTCTCCTGCTTCTACGACATGTTTTCGTATCGTCTCTGCTTCCGCAGGATTATAAGCCTCACTCCAGGAGGCATCTTGCCTGAGTTCATTTAATTTATATTTCCCGGTCTGATAAGTCACCTGTATTCGAAATATATGTTTCAGATACTCCTTATTAAATTCAAAATACTCAGGGTCGATATTATCAACTGCCTTATAAATTGCCATTATCTCTTCATATTTATCCTTAAAAGCAGTCAACCGTTGTATCTCCTCCTTCTGCTGTTCGATGACAGCTATGTATTTTTCAAACGGTTTCAATTGAGTCTTAAGTGAGGAAAACCTTACCACACCGACTATAAAAAGGATAAACATCAAGAAGAACATGCTGGTCATGAGATCTGAATAACTTAACCAGAAAAATCCGTTGTCCGTGTCTTTATTTCTTCTCATCAGGAATAATTATTTCAAAATTTCCACTTCCATAGCTCCAATCCTTCCCGGTATGTTTATTTCTTTCCCTTTAACTCTCGAGTCATAACTAACATAGCCTCAAGTAGAGATTTTTGTAATTGAGCATTTTCCTTACGTGACTCAAGCGTATCACGACGTAAATTTTCAATCTCAAGTTTTAAAGCACTATAGCTCTCTCCCTGAATACGGGCATATTCCGCTATTGAAGCAATGACAGCTTTAATTTCATCAAAGGAGGAAAAGAAACGTTCGTTATCTGTAACAAACTTCTCCACATAGCGGGTATTCTGGGTAAGTTGGCGATTCAATTGTTTGCTCACCTCCCGAGCATCTTTCAAAAGATTATCAAATTCATTTCGCCATATCTCCCTGCCCTCAGAGCCTGTAGGAAAGTGGAGTTCTATCGCATCCTTGAATTCCTTCTGCAAACTATTGTTATCAACTTGATTCTGCGCAACTGATTGAAGGACTGACAAGAACCTATCAAATTTATTTATCAGAGTTTCCATTTGGCCAATTGCGAAAGTCACCTGCTGGATGGTAGAATTTAATCCTCTCTGGTAAGTCTGAAATATACGTAGAGAGTCAGCCGATTCCTTAAGTTCAGAAAATGAGGTGGCTATTGTTTTAGCCATTTTAGTGACCCCGAGTTCCTGTATTCTATCCAATACTTCACGCTGTTTATCCAAGTTCTCATTTAAAAGATGAGCTGAATCGGCATAATTATTAAGATTTCTTCCGAACTTGTCAACGAAATGACCTAACACACTTTTTAAGGAATTCAGACTGGCGCTCATGCTGCTTGAAAGCGTAGGCATCAATTCTCTTCGCAAGAAATCAAAATACTCATTTTCCTGAGTATCTAACCTTTCTACCGCTTCCTTATTTCGATTAGTATTCCTTATGGTGAACCATAATCCACATAAACTGGCAATCATTGCAAAAAACACTCCGAAAAGAAGTGCCCTTAATCCTGATATGTCGCCGTTGCCTCCCAATGACTCCACTCCGAAAACACTACCAAGATCGAACATAAATATGAACACACCAACGATGATTCCGGCAAATGTACCTCCCAATCCAAAGTAAAGGGGCATATTCAAAGAGGTGCGTATAGAGTTTTCCTTTACTGATATTTTTTTGTCGCAGATATCCTGAAGGATAGAAAGGTCAGCAGAGGTTCCTACATTTTTACAGAGGTATTCATTGGTTTCCTTTATTATCTCCTTAAACAAGGGGTTTCCTCCTTTACACCCTAATAAGTAAAGATTAGTTTCATCTTGGTTAAGATTGGCAGAATCCTTCTGAAAGGGAGGTTCCTTTATAAATTCAAGTAGTTCCTCCCGATCACTCAGTATCTTTCTTGAGATAGTGGTCGGTATCAGGAAAATCTTGTCAACAGATGGAAATAGATTTCTTAACTGTTCAATCTCTTTTCTGGTGGAATTAGAAGAAGATAGCTGTAACGCTACTACTATAATAATAATAAAAATTCCAACAATTATTCCGATAATTGATAAGTCCATGAATGTTTAGGTATTTAAAATTGTTATTTTTTTAATATTCTTACGGCAGCAATTTCCCTCATTGTCATGACTTTAGACTCAGGAAAAGCTCTGAAAATACGTATCTTTCTTACATTATGCCTATCCCTTTTTATTCTGAAATCAGGTGTGGCTGCCTCATTTGACCTTATCTTTTCTTTCTTGATTTTTTCAATATTCCGAGCAGCTGCCGTGATTCTCTCAGTCAACTCAACAATATCTTTATCGGTATCTTTTACGTAAGGGGAGTTCTTTGAAGATAGAGTTGAGTCAAAACCCAGATACCTTATGGTTGCTTTCCACAAATTTTTGAAGAGTGTTTTAATCATTATCTACGAAGAAATTAACTATCAATAAAATCCATATAATTCATCTTAAAAATATTCACGGCTTATAAAAAGTCGTGGGCTTTTATGCTCATATAACTTAGAGGTACTGGCTTACCCAACGGATATATAAACACTAAGCCCACGAAACGCTATACTGTATAGTTGTTCAGTGGGCGTTTAGTGCTTATTGTCTATATCCGTTTGAAAAGTGCCAGTTTTCTAAGTTAAGACAATAGCATTAAACGCTATTATTTTAAACATAAAGTTGACATACCCTCTGCTATGCCGACAGCAAAATTAAGCAATTTATATTTTACGGCAAAACATTAGCCATTTAATTATATACAAATTCAATGAAATTTTCCGAAAGTTCGTAACCTGTCAAATGAACAATTAAGATTACTTAATGCCGGCATACAGTCGCTTACAGACACGAAAAAAAGTTCCAAAACAACTATGATTTAGAACCTTCAGTGATCCAGTCGAGGTAAGCCCGCCAAAACTATATATTGAATATCAATAATTTAATTCGTCCAAAATTCCGCCTCCAACATTTACTCCCACAGCACATTGCATTGATCAACATCCTTCTACCTCGTCAGAATCCGTAGTTAACAGTGTTACAGCCAAGTTCTCTAACTTGTCTTTATTAGTAACGTTTTTTGGAAGTTATTATCTTACTGTCAACCTTTGAGGCTTATTTCACTTCTTTTCCAACTGTGCCATGTCACAATATTCCTGAAGAAGAATTTGCATCTTTTCTTTAGGTATCAGTTGTCGTTTATATTCAGCTACCATTGTAGGACTCATACTTCTGCTCATTGCATATTCAACTACGGTCTTATCTGCTTCAGGACATAATATGATACCTATTGATGGATTTTCATTGCTCCGTTTGACATCGCGGTCAAGTGCCTCAAGATAAAATTCCAATTGTCCCAAATCCCTGGGATGAAATTTGTGTCGCTTAAGTTCCACTGCAACCAAAGCTTGCAATCCACGATGGAAAAACAGCAGATCCGCTTTGAAGACCGATGCTCCTACTTCAAGTGAATATTCTTGATCTACAAAGAGAAAATCCTTTCCAAGTTCAAGAATAAACTGCTTCATATGTTCTACTAATCCCATTCGGAGTTTCTTTTCGGTGTGTTTTTGTGGCAAACCGAGAAAATCCACAAAAGCCTTGTCCTTGAAAAGAATAGGAGCATTAGGATATGTTTGGAGCAAGCCTTTAGATAGATTGTGTTTCGAACCTAATAGGGATGTATAAGTGTCATTGCTGATACATCGTTGTAGTTCTTTTACTTTCAAATGTTCTCTGTGGGCATATATGATATAGAATAATCTTTCTTCAGCTGATTGGCATTGATTAAGAATGGCTATGTGGTTTGTATAAGAAGTTGACTTGAGTATCTCCGGCAATTGTTCAATTTCTGTTTGGACAAATTGTGGAGTCGGCAACTGCACAATCTCTACTGCAGCAGATTGAGTAGCTGTTTCTGAACTTTGAATTTGTGCAGTTGGCAACTGCACAAATAAATTTGGTAAAAAACATTGGATAGTTGAAAGAAAAAACGGAGAGGAATATTCGTCATAAAACATCACCATATTGTAGATGCTCCTGCGGCTGAAACCCTTTTGCTCAGGTGCATGAGTACGCATGTACTCAACAAATTGTGTCACGACCTTACTTCCCCATTGCTCCGTTTTCAATTTGGTTGACACGTATGCTCCTACATTCCATGCCATGAGAAGTTGCTGCTCGTTCACTGCCCGAGACGCACGACTTCTATGATAGTTGATCATTGACAACAATTCAGAAAATTGTTGCTCAAGAATTTGCGTATTATTTTTAGAATCCAAGCTCATGTACTCTTGTTTGGAAGTAGTAGATCTCATTTCCCTACTATTGCACAAAGCTAATAAAAATATATGATACTTCCTTATGATTAGTCTCCTAAAACATGTTATGATAGAAGTCTATGAAAAAACAGTCTGCTTAATCACTTATATACCTATGGGATGAATAGCGTTTCCTTTTTGTTAAAATAAATTAATTTACAACAGATAAAAGGATAACATTCAGTATATTGCGTATATTTTGAACTTTATTTGTATTTTAAATCCTTTCTTTTATACCAAATACTACCTTTCAATTTTGCTTCCTGACGTTGGCAGAATATTCTTGCTTGCCATATTGCAGATTTGATATATAAACAAAAAAAGAGCCATAAAAAGTGACTCTTCAGTGATCCGGTTGGGGAAACCCCACCAAAACTATATCTTGAATACCAATAATTTACATTGCTAATTATTACTACTCCAACATTTGCTCCTTAATCCAACTGCTGCGTTCTGCATCGTATTGCCTAAACTGATAAGTCGTAATCGCGTTCAAGTTCTCTCACTTGTCGGTGTAAATATAACGAATTTCGGGAAGAAATAGTATCTGCAAGCTATACGACCTGTAAATAGACTTGCGAAATTTGATTTACAAGTTTATTTACAGGTATGTTAAGATTCAAATTATCAATATGATAGACTTATAAATCGTTATTTACAAGTTGTACCTGAAAAGAATGAAATTATCAAAAAAGTTCTATAGCCTTATCAGTTAATAGATACTGCTGTTTTGAACTGGTGGGTTTATCCGGATTCTTCATTACAATGAAGCCTAACTCAATCATTGGGTTGAGAATTTTTCTCCGAAATTCAGGACTATTTGAATAGTTAAGAAATTCCA
>JAIDPA010000169.1:0-1840 GCA_029062985.1 Muribaculaceae bacterium | reverse complement strand
AATGAAGCCTAACTCAATCATTGGGTTGAGAATTTTTCTCCGAAATTCAGGACTATTTGAATAGTTAAGAAATTCCAATAGCTGTTTGACGGTAGAGGGATTAATCCTTAAAAATTCTATCATCTCAATAGTCAATCGGCTCAAGACTTCTTTGTCAATCGGTTTTTTTGACTTATTCCAGACTTTTACAGATAACTGTTCAAGTATCTGTAAAAGTTGCCGCTTATCTATTATAGATGATTGGTATACAATGTTTTGAACTTTTACAAATGATTGTCCAAGTATCTGTTCAAGTCGGGCGTCATTCTGCTGAAAGTCTTCAACTTGATTAACCGTATCTATATCATTTTGTCCGATCATATCTTCTCGGCAAGGAATAGTCATGAGGAAATAAGTGCGATCATCATCTGTTTCAATGGTAGCCGGAGCATTACCATTAAGCCTAAGATGCTTTTGGATGGTAGGAATACCTGTGGCACGACCTTCTGTAAGTCCAAGTTCCTTTAGAAAATCACCGAGACGTCGGTTTCTGTATCTCCTTGCTTTCAGTTTCTTCGCCTCCTTGATTGCTTCGGCACTTATAGAGCGATCAGGACCTGCATAACTTAGTATGTCAACATGAGTCGGTTCTATTGTAATCTCCACAGGTTCGCGCTCCATATAATCACGATGATATAGAGCATTTACAACAGCCTCTTCAAAAGCCTGATATGGATAATTGAATACCTTGATAGACTTTTCCGTATCTGATGGTTTTGTAATCCGTTGCTTTATGACATTGGTTCGGAGATAAGATAATGTCTCATTTATTATCTTTGGCACCGGACCGATGATTTTGGGAGCTTCGATCATAACATCAGGATTCTCAATGCTTCCTTCGGGAAAATGGACAATATCAACCTGAGTAACCGGAAAAAATTTTTCAGGATTATCACAAAACATCATTGCCGCCACATTCTTAATCTGGCGGTTTTCGGTCGGACCTACAAGCAAATCCATTTCGTCAAGAATCTCAATCAGAGATTTCCGGCCAAACTCATCTACAAGTTTACTCCCGACAGTCTTCAGATGTTCATAAACCCTGACTCCGGAAATATCATCAATGGTTATTTTGTCATTCCCCCTATCGTCAAAAGGCACACGATTTGCAAGTTCCCTCACTTCATCCAATATCTCTCCTTTAGCTTCGATAGTTGAAGACTTGCTTCTTACATAAAACTTCGGCACGGACTTCTTTGCCACGACACTTTCCATTACGGAATAAGGACGGTTGATTCCCGCCGGAGCCCATATCACGAGAATAGTCTTGCCGTCAACTTCCTCTGGTGAAACCTTACAGAGATAGGCTGGCGAGATTTTAGCATCATACCCGACCATATCCTTTAGGATTTTGTCAATCTCCGCTTCGTTAATGCCTTTGACCGGACGCTTGGCAATGCCATTTTCTTCCTCGACACCAACAAGAATGTATCCGCCACCAACGTTTTCAAGGTCAGTAGCAAAAGCGCAGATAGTGTGATAGATCTTATCCGGATTCCAGCTCGCCTTAAATTCAATGCGGTTGGATTCTACCTTCCTTTTATTAAGAAGATCTTCTATGTTAATCGGTAGTGCCATAGTCATTTGTTTGGGGTAAGGGTTCACAGAATGTTTTATTCACGATGCGGTCACGCATCAATTTCATATTTTTTATCATTTGTGCTTTGAAAAAACTCTTCCAATGAACTCTCTGTATCCGGAATATTCGATAATGCACTTTCTAAGTTTTTCCAATGGAAGCGATTATATACCTATGGAATGTATAGCGTTTCCTTTTTGTTAAAATAAATTAATTTACAAC
>JAIDPA010000168.1 GCA_029062985.1 Muribaculaceae bacterium | reverse complement strand
AATTCACAGGACTCACCGTTGATTTCGCACGGAAATGCTGTGCGACTGTCCTTCTGAGAAGCGTCCGTGGCGCTGCCGACTTTGAATATGAAAAAAATCTTGCCGACATCAACAAAGCTATTTCCGGACTTGACACCGTCTTGCTGATAAGCCTGCCGGAACTGGCGTTCATATCAAGTTCGATGGTCAGGGAACTCATTCATAACGGATATGATGCCCGGAAATATATCGTCGGTAATTTCAATCTCCCCGTCCATAATTAATTTTCTCTTCTTTAAATCTCAAATATAATCGGAAATGAAAAAATCATTAATCATATTAGGCACTCTGGCACTCTTCACAGTGTCAGGCATTATTAAGGCTCAGAACATTCTAAATCAGAATCAGAAACTGAGGATGGCAGAAGCTGCAATTTCTCAGTTTTATGTGGATAGCGTAAACGAGGAGAAACTTGTAGAAAACGCAATCAAGGGGATGCTCGAAGGTCTTGACCCTCACTCCCAATATTCAAATCCTGAGGAAACTAAAGAACTGAATGAGCCTTTAGCCGGAAATTTCAGCGGAATCGGAATCACATTCAATATGAATCAGGACACGCTTTATGTCATCCAGACGGTCAGCGGCGGACCCTCGGAACGTGTCGGTATTCTTGCTGGCGACCGCATAATTGCCGTCAATGATACGGTGGTCGCAGGAGTAGGAATGAAAAACACGGCTATCATGAAGAGACTGCGAGGTCCCAAAGGTTCAGATGTCAACGTGAAAGTGCTACGTCTGCAAGCCGGTCTCCGCGACACCATCGACTTCACTATCACCCGCGCTGATATTCCAATCTACAGTGTGGACGCTGCCTACATGATTGATCCTAAGACCGGCTATATACGTATCAACCGCTTTGCTGCCGACACCTCCAAGGAAGTGTCAGAGGCGCTGAGTAAGCTTAAGAAAGAAGGAATGAAAAACCTCATCCTTGACCTTGTGGATAATGGAGGAGGCTATCTCAATGCCGCTGTGGATATTTTAGGTGAATTCCTGCCTGCGGGCTCTCTTGCCGTCTATACTGAAGGACTGAATTCCTCGCGTCAGAATCTGAACACTTCCCCCTCCGGACTGAAACCTCTGTTTGATAAAGGGCGACTCGTCGTCATGGCAAATCAGTATTCAGCTTCGGCATCTGAAATTACGTCAGGAGCCATCCAGGACTGGGACCGCGGTCTTATCGTCGGACGTCGCACTTTCGGAAAAGGTCTCGTGCAGCGCCCTATCCAGTTTCCTGACGGTTCTATGATTCGTCTTACTATTGCCCACTATTATACACCTACCGGACGCGATATCCAGAAACCATATCAGAAAGGGAATCAGAGAGCCTACAATGAAGATATTCTCGACAGATTCCAGCATGGCGAACTCATGCACGCCGACTCCATCAAATATGTCGACTCTCTGAGAATGGAGACAAAAAGACTGAAACGCCCGATATATGGCGGCGGAGGAATTTATCCTGATAAGTTTGTGCCCCTCGACACTACAGAGTTTACCAAGTATTACAGGAATGTGGTGGCAAAAGGTGTCCTGAATCGCTACGCCATCAATTATGTTGACGAAAACAGAAACCGTATCCGTGAGGAATATAAGAACGATGATGCTTTTGTAAAGAATTTTGAAGTGACTCCCGCTATGCTCGACGCCATGTTTGAAATGGCTGAAAAAGAGGGCGTGGAGCGTAATGAAAAGGAAGCAGCTGTCAGCACTCCCCTCTTCTCTATGATTCTGAAGGCACTTATCGGACGCGACATATTTGACAACGCTACCTACTTTAAGGTCTACAACCTCCACGACCCTATCTTCAAGGAAGCAGTCAACCTGATAAATTCTCCGGAATATGACCGTCTTCTTGCAGCTCCGAAGAATTAAGCTCTCATTATAAATAGCCCAAAATTATTCAACCAACCCTCCATCTATATGAAACGCATTAAACGATTACCGGTCATCCTCTCCATTGCCTCGTTATGGCTGGCTTTGCCGGTTATTTCAGCAGCTCCTCAATCAAAATTCCGCCATGTTCGCTCAGCTCAGCAGGAAGCTTTTGAAGCCGCTGCGAGGGCAGACAGTATAGCTGCAGACAGTCTGGCAGCTGAGAGACTGAGAGTAAGAAATACGGATGAAAGTATTGCCTCCCTCCCCGAGCCTGACTTTAAACCGACTCCCGTCAACAAGACTCTCGGACCGTGGGTATTTCTCGGTTATCGCAACCTCCAGAGGAAAGGGATTAACACCTCCTTATTGGAAAACCTGCCTAAATGGGAGGTCATAAACGGTGATTCAATACCGGCTCAGGACAGTATTCCGGCTATTGAAAGTTTCGTTTCGGAAACACTGACCGAGACTCCTGACTCCACAGTATTGTCAAGGGAAATTGTTGAGCTTACGCCTGACAGTCTATATAAAGAGGAAGATCTCACCATTATGTCAGGAAGCTTCACTCCGAAATGGCTGCGTGACGCGCTGACTTCCTACAGGATTCAGGAAGATTTCATGTATTCCACAATGGTCAGCAATCCTTCCTCAATCAATTATTCCTACTGGGATCTCCCCGTTCCTCCGAGACTTCTTGAAGATGACGTGACTTTTGCCGTATACATGCGCAGACTGCAGCTCCCGGACATAGATGTTGACAAAGCTATCCTCCCGGAAGATAATTTCAAGAAAAAGCACTGGCTTCACAACGTCGGAGCTTCCCTGCATTTCTCTCAGGCATACGTCTCCAGCAACTGGTATCAGGGCGGTAACAATCACCTTGCCCTTCTCTTTAATTTCAACTGGACTGTTCAGCTGAACCAGGTGTATCATCCCGATCTCCTCTTCCAGAGCGCTCTTTCATATAAGTTAGGCATGAACTCCACACCCAACGATGAAGTGCATCGCTATTCAATTTCAGAAGACGCATTGCAATATAACCTAAACACCGGTGTGAAGGCATTCAAAAAATGGTTCTATTCTCTGAATGCAATGTTCAAGACACAGATTCTGCCGAATTATGAGCCTAATTCATCCGTGCGTTCTGCATCCTTCCTGTCGCCCGGCGATCTTAATATCGGTCTCGGTATGGCTTATTCACATCAGAACGAAAATAAGACCTTACAGCTGACCGCTACCATCTCTCCCCTCTCATATAATCTCAAGACCTGCATCACAGACAAGATTGACCACACACAGTTCAATATTGATCCCTGGAAAAAGTCAAGAAGTGAATTTGGTAGCAACGGCGAATTCAACATGCTCTGGCTCATAACTCCAAACATCTCCTATAAAACCAGAGTATTCGTTTTCACTGACTATTCCTACTTCCTCTCCGACTGGGAAAATACTTTCTCATTTGACATCAACCGTTTCCTTTCCACTCAAATCTACGTGCATCTGCGTTATGACACATCCACAGAGGCTCTTACGAAATGGAAACATCTTCAGCTGAGGGAAGTGCTCAGTTTCGGTCTAAGCTACACATTCAGCACCAAGCCGTAATCCCGCGACAGTTTTATGCTTCGGGAAACAAAACATATCAGACGGAAAGGGGATAGATTTTCTATTCCCCTTTTCGTCTGTCTCTTTTTATTTTTCTGTGGTCAGCATATTTTTTCTCAGAATGTAAATATTGGACGCCTTCCGAAAGTCTACGATATTGAGGCTGCCAAAGAGACGTGTGACGCGCTTCCCCTTGATGCCATAGAAGGAATCTGGGTCTATCCTGACGATAATGTGACTGTCCTCGTACGCCGTCTTCCCAAACCTTCTTCCACGTCTTCCCTTCAGGAATATCAGCTGATGGTGGTGGAATCTCCCGACTGCCGACTGGAGCCGGGCGACGTCATCGGCACCTTGTCAGCATCTCCGGAACCCTCTAAATTCACACTTAATCTTTCTACTGAAAGAAAGAACGGTGTTTTCTCAAATTCCCAAACCTGCACGGCTACTCTTTCAAAAGATGCCGAGACAATGATACTGAGCCGTGAGAAATCAAAATTTCGTCTGAGAATAAATATCAATCCGAACACTCTGCTTCCCACTCTCTGGAAATCTCTGCTGCGTTTCGGAATCTCAGTAGGAAGTAACGGCGAAAAAAATCAGCCTGCTCCGGGAATGGTGAAAATTTATCCCTCATACGACGGAAACGGCTCCTCGCGCCGTAAACCCCGTTACCTATGACTTGCCTCCATATAAATCCACTGACTTATGAACTCCGGCTCCTACATACGTGTTCTGTCTGCTCCAATACTTTTTCTCCTGTTATTGGCTATCCCATTCAGTGTCTCATCAAAGAGAGTGAAACAGACATTAAAAATTGAAACAACCAAGCTTAAGGATAAAAATAAAAAAGAGAAGGTCTCTGAAGACTCCGAAAGTAAGTCTGCAAAGACCTTGATAAAAATTCAGGCTGATAGTGTCAGGCAATTTAAAACAGATGATTCTTTAGCGTCATTCAATCCTCAGAATATCACCTTCGCAGGATATGACAAACAGGTATCTTCTCGGAGAGAATCGTTTCATATAGTCAACTCAAGCTCCTTCACCCTGCGAAAAGCGTTATTGAAAATCAACTATCTCGATATGCAGGGAAGGATGCTCCACTCCCGAACGGCTACCGTAAACTGCTACATCCCTGCCGGAGAAACCAGAAAAGTCGACATCCCGACTTGGGATACACAGTTTACTTTCTACTATTACCTGAGCAATGAGCCACGACGGGTAGCGACGCCCTACAAAGTGGAACTCCGGCCAATAGCCTTCTGGATAGAGCCCTGAGCCCGAGTCCTACAGCCTAACGTAAGCAGGTTTATCGTAGGTGAAAAGCCTTGTGCCTCGAGCCTCGAGCCTATTACCCTTTACTTGTCATTATCTCCAGCACGAGCTTGTCTGTCTCCTGCATAGCCTCCCTGCCGATAGAAGTAAGGTTACGTATCGAACGGTCAACATCATCACTGATGATACCCTCAGCTTCAGTCACACATTTTCCGTTCATAGCCAGCATAGCCGACATGAGTGCTGTCGACACTCCTGACGATATTTTCAGAGAACAGGAAGGTTTCGCTCCGTCGCATATCATTCCCGTAAGGTTAGCAATCATATTCTTGACAGAAGCACAGATTTCGTTATAACCTCCCCCGAGAAGATATGTCAGTCCGGCAGACGCCCCTGTAGAAGCAACCACACATCCGCATAACGCCGACAGACGTCCGAGGCTTTGCTTGATATAAATGCTTGTCAGATGACTCATCATCAGGGCACGTATTGTCTGCTCTTCCGAAGCACCGCAATCTTCGGCAAACGAAACCACCGGCATCGTAGCGCAAATTCCCTGATTTCCACTCCCGGAATTAGACATGACTGCCACAGGCGCACCTCCCATTCTGGCATCGCAAGCCGCCGACGTATTGCTAATGATATGTTCGAGCGGACTGTCTCCAAACAGCTTCAATCCGAGCCCCGCTCGTATTGATGAGCCCAGTGAGTGACCATATTCACCGCTAAGCGCACATTCTGCCGCAGCCTTATTCAGCCGGCGTGCCTCTAATATAAAATCAATTTCCTCCAATGGAGAAGAAAGTGCATACTCCACGACTGTCGCCATATCAAGCTCCGGGACAGAATCGTTATTCGTCTCCGATACGTTTCCTTCACAAATATCGCTTTCAAAGACTATGTCGTCATCCCGCTTCACCATGACAAAGCCTGTATGAGTGCGGGAAATGACTGCCTCCGCTACTTTCCCATCGCCGGAAAAGACCTTTACCTCGATATGCAGGTTTGAAGGAGGATTGTCGGCGAGACGGATACTTATTCTGCCCTCATTAATGTATTTTCTTCCGCGCTCCACTGCTTCCGGGTTTACGTCGCGGAGGACCTCGAGACCGTATTCCGAACGTCCTACGATTGCCCCTAAAGCGATTGCTATAGGCAGACCGATCATGCCTGTCCCCGGGATACCCACACCCATAGCGTTTTTCAATACGTTTCCACTAAGCCTCACATCTATCTTAGCCGGGACGTCATCCAATTCTTCGGTAGCTCTTGCGACACATAAAGCCACAGCGACCGGCTCTGTGCAACCAATGGCAGGGACTACCTCCTGCCTGACAAGATTTGTGATTTCATCTCTTAGATTTTTGGTCAACATAACATATTAGATTTGTTTGTCCAACATTTTCTGCATACTGCCATATATTTGTCGTTACCGCCGATTTCGACCTGCTCTCCTTCTGTGACAATCCTTCCCAGACTGTCTATGCGGGCATTCACAATCGTTTTCCGTCCGCATGTGCATGTCGACTTCACCTCCTCGATTGAATCGGCAATCTCGAAAAGACGTCGTGAGCCTTCAAAAAGATGAGTCTGGAAGTCGGTGCGGAGTCCGTAGCAGATTACGTTGCATCCGTAATTATCAACTATGCGGGCGAGCTGATTGACCTGATCGGTGGTAAGGAACTGAGCCTCGTCAACGAGCATCCAGCCCGGAAGCATTCCCCCTTCCTCATACATGCGTGAGACTGTCTGATAGAGGTCAGTGTCAGAATAAATCCATTTGCACTCCCTCTCTATGCCGATACGGCTGCGTATTACGTTGCGGGCTTCACGTGTGTCTGTGACCGGTTTGAAACATAGATAGGCTATCCCTCTTTCTTCAAAGTTATATGCCGTCGTCAGGAGGAGGGCAGTCTTTGCCGAACCCATTGTGCCGTAGCGAAAATAAAGTTTGCCGAGTCGTTCCATAATATTAATTCATTCTTTTTCGTCAGCCCGAGCCTCAGAGCTTTTGGCTTTAGGCTTTTCACCCAATCTCCCAATAACCCAATCTCCC
>JAIDPA010000167.1 GCA_029062985.1 Muribaculaceae bacterium | reverse complement strand
GGATTATACGGCGGTCGGTCTCTATCTGCGTTTCACCCGGACCACGCATACCGATACCGCCCCGCTGACGTTCGAGGTGGGTCCACATTCTTGTGAGTCGGGGGAGGAGGTACTGATACTGAGCCAGTTCGACCTGAGTACGCGCTGTGGCAGTCTGAGCCCTTTTCGCGAAAATGTCAAGGATAAGACTTGTTCTGTCAAGAATCTTTACTTTCAGCTCCCTCTCGATATTGGCAACCTGTTTAGGGGAGAGGTCATCATCAAAAATGACGAGTCCTATATCATTTTCTTCAATGTAAAGGCGAATCTCTTCGAGTTTCCCTTTCCCGACGTAAGTGCGCGGGTTAGGATACTCAAGTTTCTGGATGAATCTTTTTTCCGGTTCAGCGCCGGCAGTACGGGCAAGGAAATCGAGTTCATCAAGATATTCCTTCACTTTAGCCTCATTTTGCCGGAGAGTCACAAGACCAACGAGCACGGTTCGTTCGTTTGCCTCCTTATTTATAATATTATCTTCAATCATTTTCTGGGTTATAATTATCACGCGGGGCGGCGGTCAGTCGTGAAAAATAGAATCGACAGGAATCCGGCGTCCTAATTTCTATTATTTTGCAAATATAATCAGAAGTTCTCCAATCTGCAAATCTCGTGAAATATGAGTTTCGGAGTGTAGTTGAGCGGAGGTCTCCCTATATAAATAAAACGTCTGATGCGTGTTAATGTTGAAATAAAAAAGAGGAGAGCGTGTGCCTTCAGCGCATGCTCTCCGGAAAAAAGATATAATATTCGATTTATTTTTTTACCTTGTTATATCTTGCGTTCAGCCCTTCGACGACTTCATTCGTGATGTCAAGCGCAGGGTCGATATAAAGAGTCGCGCCCTTATAGAAGATAGCGTCATATCCCTTCTTGGCATTGTATTCCTTGATGAATGATTCGATTGAATCATTGACAGCCTTAGTGCTGTTCATCACGGCGTTTTCGTAAGTTTTCTGAAGCGAAGCCATTGATCTCTGAGCCTGTGCCTGCATGTTGTTAAGCTTTTGTTCGTCAGAGCGGTAAGCCTCTTCTGAGAGATACTGGTTATTCTGCATTTTCTTCTGCATGGAATTAGCCTGCGACTGAATTGAATTTTCGTGACGCTTCAGTTCGCTTTCCATGTTTGATTGCATTCGGAGCATTTCCTCACTGTAATCCTTGCTCAGATGATAGTTTTTCAGGATGGAGTCTTGGTCAACATATCGGTAGTTAGGAAGCTCCTTGCCTGCCTTAGGCGCCTCAGTGGAGGCTTTCTTGGGTGCAGCTGTCTGTTTCTGCTCTTCAGATGAACATGAAGCCCATCCCATCAGGAAGCAGAAAGCTAAAGACAACGCAGAAACTCTGAAAAGATTCTTTTTCATTTATCAATAATGTTGTTGTTGTTCAATGACTTGCCATTACTGTCGTCAAATTCCGCCTTGCGGAGAGGTCTTACCCCCTGACAGGCATGGCCGGTTAGAAATTTATGCTTGCGAGAAAAGATAACTCTTACGGAGAGCAAAAATAATGCTAATCCTACAAACAAAAGAACTAATATGGTTAATTTCACTTTTTTAAAGGTAATTTAACATACAAATCCCTTCGCTTATGCTTCGTAGGGATTAGTGGCGCAAAATTATGAAAAAAAGCAGAAACTAAAAAATTTCATATATTGAATGTTTGTTAAAAAATCGACTTTAGAGGCTCGAGGCTGGAGGCTGGAGGCATTAGACGTTAGGCTTGAGGCGTTAGGGTGGAGGTGTAGTTATTGCTCGATAATTCTGCAATTATGCGGTCAGGGTTTTGTCGGGTCGTTTTTTTTTTATAGTTTTTGGAATAGATTACACAGTTGCATTGAAGCATATACTCATCTTTATTGAAGAAAAATGAATTCAAT
>JAIDPA010000166.1 GCA_029062985.1 Muribaculaceae bacterium | reverse complement strand
ACTTAAATTATTTACGCATCACTATATTATATAACAATTAATTTATGAAAATTTCTCATTAAGAGTTGCAGGAATTATCTGAGGTCGATAATTTCCGCTTTCGGATAACGACTTTTCGGGTATTCAAATTCGGAAGCCTGCCCGCTCACTCCGGTCCGGAAAGAGGTTACGGTAATGACGGTCGTGCCGCTACCGGTAGTTACAGAGATTTTTTCGGGATGGAAGGTAGTCGAACTGACCGTTATCGTGAGTTTCTTAATCCCCTGTTTCTGATTTGACGGAATGATATCTACTACATATTTCCCGTTTCTTTTAACAGGTGAGAATGAATAACGATAAGCCGAACTTGCATTGACATAAAGCAACGGATTCGATTCCATGAGTTCCTGAGCAGTAGGTATGGTTACCGTTGTTTCGTTTATTCTTGGATTATAAGTGTAAAGGCTGCTGCCGTTATACCATGTCGACATCTGAGGAACGGAAACAAAAAATTTCTTTCCTGATGTCTTGACACTCCCCTTTACAGTCTTTCCATTGGCTGTAATTGAGAATGTGGCAGACACACCGTTTGTTCCGTTTATCAAAGCAGCTGTCTTTTTCGCCACATCAGAGGCAGTGAGCGCTCCCTGTGACGGTAAAGAAACGAGAAAAAATGCCAGTAACAGCATTATATATTTGCAGTATACCTGCAAATGAGTTTTCGTTTTTATTGTCTTATCATATTTATTTATAATATTCATAAGAATTCCAAGAATTTTTAATATCGAAAAATTATAAGATGTATAAGATTTATAATGCCTAATGTCTCAAGCCTAACGCCTTATCAATGAGAATTAAGAATTGATTCCAATGTAACGGGGTCAACAAGGACTGATCTGGGTTTCCCTCCGTGTGCCGGTCCGACTATACCTGCCGCTTCGAGCTGATCCATAATTTTTCCGGCTCTGTTGTAGCCGATTGAATATCTTCTCTGAAGCGAACTTGTAGAAGCCGTATTGGATGTCACGATCAGACGAGCCACTTCATCAAAGAGCGGGTCTCTGTCGCCGAATGTGTTATTCACTTCGCTTTCTCCACCCTCACTTCCTTCGACAACCGGATCAGGAAGCTGATATGCCCCCTGTCCGTAAGGCTGACGTTCGATATAATCGCATATTGCTTCTACCTCAGGTGTGTCAATGAATGCGCACTGCACACGCACCATCGGACTACTGTTGCTTATCAGCATGTCGCCTCTACCTATAAGCTGCTGAGCGCCCGTTGTGTCAAGAATTGTCTTACTGTCAACTCCGGAACTTACCTTAAATGCCATACGAGCCGGGAAGTTAGCCTTTATGATACCGGTGATGACATTAGTAGAAGGTCGCTGAGTGGCGATTATGACGTGCATACCGACGGCTCTCGCTTTCTGGGCAAGACGCGCGATAGGGATTTCCACTTCCTTACCCGCTGTCATGATAAGGTCGCTGAACTCATCAACCACCACCACTATATAAGGCATGAAACGATGACCTTCCGCCGGATTGAGTTTTCCTTCAATCACCTTGTCGTTATACTCAATAATGTTGCGGGCATGTGCATCCTTCAGAAGAGTGTATCGATTGTCCATCTCCACACACAAAGAACTGAGAGTAGCAACCACTTTATCCATGTCTGTGATAATGGCATCTTCCGCACCCGGAATCTTCGCAAGATAATGAGCTTCGATTTTTGCATACAGGCTGAACTCCACCATCTTAGGGTCAATCATCACAAATTTCAGCTCATCAGGTGTCTTTCTGTATAACAATGAGGCTATGATTGCGTTCAGGCCAACTGATTTACCTTGACCCGTAGCACCAGCCACAAGCAAATGGGGCATTTTTGCAAGATCCGCAATATAGACATCATTGGAGATTGTCGATCCCATCGCAATGGGCAACTTATATTTAGATTCCTGATATATCTTGCTCTTGATGATTGTGCGCATTGAGACTGTCTGCGGGTCTTTATTTGCCACTTCTATTCCGACAGTGCCTTTTCCCGGGATAGGAGCTATTATACGCACGCCTTCAGCTGCCAGGCTTAAGGCAATATCATCGACAAGCGTACGTATCTTTGCTATCCTGACTCCCTTGTCGGGCACTATTTCATAAAGCGTTACGGTAGGACCGACAGTAGCTTCGATACTTAGAATAGGAATTCCGAAATCAAGAAGTGTTTTCTTAATTTTATCTTTGTTTTCAAGTTGCTCCTCAGCATCCACACTTACTTTTACCTCTCCCTCTTTCAGAAGTTCAAACGGAGGAAATTTATAAGGATGAGCTCCGGGCAGCCCTGCATTGTCAGGAAGATGAGTAGTTTTTGCCTGAGCAATAGAGTTGACATTGACAACCATCTCAGGTTCTTCCTCCTCTTCCATATTTTCCTCTGAGGGTTCATCCGAATGGTCGGCTTCCGCCGGTGATTCATGACTATTTTCCGATAATGGTTCAGACTCGACATTATGCGTTGTCTCTTCACTTTCTCTGACTTCCGGCATAGTGGTCTTGACTTCAGTTTCCTTAATTTCGGCTACCGGAGCAGGCTTAGAAGGAGTTGTATCTTCTATCTCATCGAAATCAGGAAGAGTGGTATAGAGTCCGGTTTCCACATCAGAAAACGACACCGGACTGAATTCAGTCGCCGGTTCCTCAGGCGTCTGAGTAGCAACTTCCGCTACCTTGGCAGCGGCAGCTTCCTCATATTTGCGCATTTCTTCTATCTCCTCTTCCCTCTTGCGCTGCTCCTCTCTCTTTTCAGCCTCTATCCGCCGCCTTTCGTCTCTCTTCTTTTTCAGACGTATAATCCAGTTGATAAGATCACGCAGGCAAATAATGACAAACACACCAATCAGGAACAGACACAATATCACAGCGCCTGTCCATCCGAAGAATTTAATTATAAATTCATTGACGTATCTGCCATGGAAACCACCCCAGTTGACCGGAGATTTAAGCCCGATTGTAAGCAACCCTATTATGAGGGAGACTGTAACGAGAGCAACTATACATTTTATCGTAAAATCAACCGACTTGAACCGTGGCTTTCCGACAAGCTGTTTCAAAGCCATTGCAAACAGCCATATAACAATGACAATAGAACCGAGTCCGAAGCATTCGTTGACCAGGAACTCAGCCAGTCTTGCTCCCGCTTCCCCTCCGGTATTATCAATCGCACATGTCATGCCTATCGGAGTGTTATTAATCTCCGACTGATCTGCCACACATGTCGTCATGTATGAAAGGAAAGAGACAGCAAGATAGACGCCAAGGAATCCCATGAAGAGACCAAGAATCCAACGCACTGTCTGTCCCGTAGCCCATTCTTTTATGACTACGGAAAGTGGCACGGAAGGCTCTTTCGGTTTCCGGGGTTTGGGTTCGCTTCTTTTTTCAACGGCGGGTTTGACCTTTGCTTTTTTATTTTTATTCTGCGTAGGCTGTGGCTTACGAACCGGTTTTTCTTCCACAACAGGAGCGGGCGGAAGATTATCTATCACCGGATTTTCCTCCGGTTCTTCTGGAATAGCTGGATTGAACGTTTCGAATTGTTTCATTAATCGTTTCTTAGTGACGCTGTCGAATGATTTCTTTTTCTGCTTCCTGAATGGAGCCTGATACAATTGTTTTGGAAGTGCAAAGATAATTAATAATTAACTTTTATCCTACCCTTCATCACCTAAAACGAAAAATATTTTTGTCTTATTCAGCCAATTCCGGCAAAGGCTCAGGCTTAGACTGCACACTATCAGCATTATTAACCGATTCATTTATTTTTTCGTCAGCCATAGGAATAGTCTTATTTTCATTTAAGGAATCTTTCACAATAGTTATCGTGTCAGCCTTAAGCTTATTCTTTTCGCGATTGGCAATCGCAAGTTTACGCGCTGCTTCACTGAGTTTTGGAGCCGGTTTCCCGGGTATGGTGCTTATAGCCGGCACTTCACAATCCTCCTCAAGATTGACTGCCATATCTTTGCGACCGGGTGTCACTATGACCGGCATACCGGAATCCACCATTTCAACCAGCTTCATAATATTTTCATTTGTGATACGAATGCACCCATGGCTTCTTCGTCCCCCGATACTCCAGGGGGCACAAGTGCCGTGAATTCCGATCGAATACCAACCGGGGATATTAAGGCGTATAAATCTGGGACCGAATTCACCCTTTTTCTCACTTTTCACTCCGTCATCGTCAACGAATTGCCAGTCGGTGCTGTCGTGTACCTTCCTTACTGAAAAGAAACCTTCAGGCGTTCTGTTGTCCGGTTTTTCATGTTTAGTTCCGAAATTTCTGGCACATGCCATTCCGAAACTCACCACCTCTTCCCCGTATTGATTGAAACGTATCACTTTCATCCT
Source organism: Muribaculaceae bacterium (assembly GCA_029062985.1). GTDB lineage: Bacteria > Bacteroidota > Bacteroidia > Bacteroidales > Muribaculaceae > Lepagella. Next base: position 8,112 of record JAIDPA010000166.1, on the reverse strand, counting down.
TGCCTTATCGACAACTATGAATCCGTCATGCGTGTTATTGAGCAGACGATTTGTATATTTAAGTTCATCTTCTGCCATCTGAGGAAGAATTCCTTTCTCATAATTTTCCCAGTGGCCTGATTCCTTCATATATTCAATCGCTTCCTTAGCGGAAGAAAACCATACTTTCCTCTTTACTTCTTCAATTTTTATTTCCTCCTGCGGGACAGAAATAGAATCGGAGGCAGCATCGCTAACGCTTATGGCAGCTGCATTATTCTCCTTATTGTTTCGTCCGCAATTAGACATAAACAGTATGGAAACACACATTATGACAAGAGAGAGAAGATGACGGTTTCGGTTTACCATTAATCAAATTTGATTTATAAAAGTTATAAAAATTGTCTGCTATTCAACATTGAGAAGCCTGAATGGCAAACTATCCTAACATAAAACGTTAAAATACGATTTTTTGCACATGGAGATTATCCAAAAAAGCTAAAATTATACTTGAATAGACCAAAAATAGACCAAAAAGGGAAGCCGACGGTTGTTTGAATCAGAATTATTCATTAATTTCGCATACTTCATGAATCATAAAAAACGATTCAGGCATGAACATATCAAAGACAGCCGGACTCATTCTCCTTTTGCTTCTCTGGTTGTGGCTTTCGCAAGCCATAATCGTTGGAGGAGGCGGATTCACCTTTAAGAACATTTTCATTATCGGTGCGTCCGGGATAATCATTTTCGTTCCTCTCTGGAAAAAATATTTCCGTAAAGAGAATAACAACAAATAAGAAAAACCGTCAGAATGTCACTTCTAACAACTATCAACTCCCCTGCTGACCTCCGACAACTGAGTGTCGACCAACTACCTCAGCTTTGCAGCGAAATCAGGGAATTTCTTATTGAAAATCTCTCCAAAAATCCGGGGCACTTCGCCTCAAGTATGGGGGCTGTCGATCTGATAGTCGCACTTCACTATGTATATAACACCCCTGAAGACCATCTTGTATGGGACGTCGGTCATCAGGCGTATGCACATAAGATTCTGACCGGAAGAAGAGAAGCTTTCGCCACTCAACGAACTCTTAACGGAATCAGCGGCTTTCCGAATCCGCTCGAAAGCGAGGCTGACACTTTCATGGCAGGGCATGCAGGAAATTCAATTTCAGCTGCCTTAGGTATGGCGATTGCCGACCATTCCACCCCGGGTCATGAAAACAGAAAGACGGTAGCTGTCATAGGAGATGCCTCTATCAGCGGCGGTCTGGCTTTCGAAGGGCTCAATAATGCTTCAAATCATCCCAATAATCTCCTGATTGTGCTTAATGACAATGATATGAGCATTGACAATAATGTCGGAGCGCTTCATCATTATCTCTCTAACCTGACTACTTCAGCGGGCTATAACCGTTGGAGAAACAAAATGGCTGGATATTTAAGAAAGAAGGGTATTCTGACTGAACCCAGAAAACGCGCTATCATCAGATTCGGGAATTCCGTTAAATCTCTTGTCTCCAAAAAGCAGAATATTTTTGAGGGACTTAATATTCGCTATTTCGGACCAATTGACGGCAATGACGTGGTTCGTCTTGTCAAGGTATTCAGGGAAATCAAGGATATGGAGGGTCCGCGTCTGCTCCATGTATACACCACAAAAGGCAGGGGATATGCTCCTGCTGAGGCTGACCCTACAACTTGGCATGCACCCGGAAAATTTGATCCTAAGACAGGAGAACGTCTCAAAAAAGATAATGAGCCTCAACCACCCCTATGGCAAGATATTTTTGGAGAAACTCTCGTAGAATTAGCTCGTATGGACGAAGCGGTGGTGGGAGTTACGGCTGCTATGCCGACCGGCACTTCGATGTGCCATCTGATGAAGGCTATGCCTGAACGCTCTTTTGATGTGGGCATTTCAGAAGGTCATGCCGTCACATTCGCAGGCGGACTTGCAGCCGGAGGGAAAAAACCTTTTGTGGCAATCTATTCTTCATTTCTCCAGAGAGCCTATGATAATATAGTGCATGATGTGGCTATCCAGGGGCTTCCTGTTACATTCTGCATTGACCGAGCCGGAATTGTCGGAGAAGACGGCGTCACTCATCACGGACTTTTTGATCTGGCATATCTTCATTGCATCCCGGGATTGCAGATTGCTTCTCCGGCAGATTCAGAAACCCTCCGCAATCTGATGTACAATTCTCTTAATAATTCCGTGCCGCTTGCCATTCGCTATCCCCGCGGAAAATCAGATATGCTCGAATGGAAAACTCCTTTGAAAAAAATTCCTGTCGGAAAAGGGAGACAGACACATAAAGGTAAAGACGCAAAGATTGCCGTCCTGACTATCGGTCCGGCGTTAAAGGATGCTGAGAGAGCTGCCGCTATGATGAGGGAGGAGGGTGTTGAGATTGACGTCTATGACATGATATGGATGAAGCCTCTTGACAAGGAGATTATTGCAAAACTTGTAAAAGAAGAGAAGGATATCATCACAGTCGAAGATGGAGTCGTGACAGGAGGATTCGGTTCAGCTGTCGCAGATGCGATTCGCGAGATGAACGGAAAGAACCGTATTAAAATATTAGGCGTGCCCGACAAATGGATTAGTCAAGGCACCGTAGGAGAACTAAAAAATCTTTGCGGCTATGACCTTGAAGGTATATTAAGGGCTGTCAAGGATTTCAAACACAAAGAAGCTGAAAAATGAAAATTGTGATTGCAGGCGCCGGTGAAGTCGGCACTCATCTTGCAAAACTCCTCTCAAATGAAGACCAGGACATAATTCTTCTTGACAGCGAACAGTCTCGTCTTGATGATATCAACGATAATTACAACCTGATGACCTGGAACGGTTCTACCTCCTCATTTGAGACTATGAGAGAGGTAGGCATTGCAAACACTGACCTTTATATTGCCGTCACTCCATACGAGACAAGAAATATAACTTCCTGCGCCATTGCCAAACGGCTGGGAGCCAAAAAGACGGTTGCCCGTATTGACAATTATGAATTTCTCGATAAGAAAAACGGCAGCATACTGAAGGAAATAGGTGTCGACAATCTGATTTATCCCGAGGATCTGGCAGCTGATGAGATAGATCTTGCCCTTTCTCACAATTGGGCAAGATATTGGGGCGAACTTCATGACGGCGGACTCATACTAATAGGCGTAAAACTCCACACAGCATCCCCTATTGTTGATTGCAAGCTTAAAGACCTCCCCGTCACCGGACACAATTTCCATGTAGCGGCTATCAAGCGTAACAACGAAACCATCATTCCGGGTGGTAATGATGAAATCCGTCATGACGATATTGTGTATTTCATAACCAAACCCGATCATATATCCACAATCAGAGATCTTTGCGGAAAGAAGAAGCGCGTCATAAAGAAAGTGCTGATTATGGGAGGAAGCCGTATAGCAAGAAGATTCGCCAAACGCTTTCACAACGATTACCATATTAAAATCATCGATAACGACCGGGATAATTGTGAATACATGGCGACTCTCCTCCCTGATTGCGAAATTGTATATGGCGACGGCAGAGATATTGAGGTGCTTCGTGAAAACACCATCTATCAGTATGATGCTTTTGTTGCCCTTACGGATTTTTCGGAGACAAATATCCTGTCGTGTCTTTCGGCAAAGGAATTCGGTGTGCCCAAAACAGTCGCCGACGTTGAAAACCTTCAGTTTGTCAGTCAGGCTGAAAATTTAAATATCGGAACCATCATCAATAAAAAGCTGCTTGCCTCAAGCCATATATTCAAGTTGCTTCTTGATGCTGATGAGGAGAATGCCAAATGTCTTGCACTTGCAGATGCCGAAGTGGCAGAAATGCAGGTGAAAAAAGGGGCAAAAATCACCAAGGCACCCGTAAAAGACTTGCATCTTCCTTTCGGGATGACATTAGCAGGAATGGTCAGAGACAATGAGTGTCGTCTCGTCAGCGGTAATACCCAAATAGAAGCAGGTGATTTTGTTGTGGTCTTCTGTCTGAGCGGCACGATCAACAAGATTGAAAAATGGTTTAACTGATTCTTTTTATGGCATTTCGTATAAATCCCCGAAGTTACATCAATATTCGTATGCTCCTCAGGGTTATCGGCTGGCTGCTCGTAATTGAGGCAGCCTTCATGATTATCCCCTGCATCACGAGTCTTTTATATAAGGAGGCAAACTCTGTCCATTTCTTTGTCTGCGCGGGTTTTACGGCTGCTTGCGGAATGGGAATGGTCAGTATGCATCCTCGTAGCCGAGAGATGGGGAAAAGAGAAGCTGTCTTGCTGACAGGACTCACATGGGTGATACTCTCTTTGTTCGGAATGCTACCCTTTCTCATCTGCGGCACTCATCTATCGGTGACAGATGCATTTTTTGAAACCATGAGTGGTTTCACAACAACGGGAGCCACCGTGCTTAATTCTCTCACCGGCATTCCCAAATCAATATTGCTATGGCGATGTATCGTGCAATGGATCGGTGGTCTCGGTATAATTCTTTTTACCTTAGCTGTGGTCCCCATGCTGAACTATCAGGGAGGCATGCAGCTCTTCAACGCTGAAGTCACAGGCATAACCCACGACAAGCTGCGTCCGAGAGTGAGTTTCACGGCACAGGGTTTATGGTTTGTCTACATAGCTCTGACTACCATCCTGATCATACTCCTCTCCTTTTCTGAACTTTCCTTTTTTGATTCCGTATGCTACGGTATGTCGACAATGTCAACCGGAGGATTTGCTATCGCTGACCAATCTGTTGTGGATATGGATAATCTTTACGTCAAAGGAGTAATGATTATTTTCATGTTTCTCGGAGGTGTCAACTTCGCGCTGATTTTTAAAGCTATAAACGGAAACTATCGTACAGCCCTGAAGAATGACGCTCTAAGATGGTATATTCGGATTATTCTGATCTGCTACGTATTGCTGACTCTCAACGTATGGATCAACGGATTGGTAAAGGAATTTGCAGACGTAACGATCGACCCCCTTTTTCAGGCTGTCTCCATTCTCACTTCAACCGGATTGACGGAACCCGATTTCCATGATTGGGGTCCCCTCGCCGTAGTGGTGCTTATTGTCATGATGGTCATGGGTGCGTGTGCCGGAAGTACATCAGGGGGTGCTAAGATTGACCGCTTTATCGTTCTTTTCAAGTTTCTGAAAAACGAATTTTATAAAATGATGCATCCAAATGCCGTCACCACAGTCAGCATCAATGGCAAGGGAACTCCTAATGCAATACTGATGAAAACTCTCGCTTTTCTGTTTATATATGTCATTGTGATTATGGCTGGGGGCACATTGCTTGTCATTTTAGGACTTCCTTTAAAAGACAGTTTCTTCATTGCCCTTTCTGCAATCTCGAATACAGGTTTGGGAACTGACATCACAGGCATAGGCGGAAATTATGCCCTTGTGCCCGGAGCGGCAAAATGGATTCTAAGTTTTATTATGCTTGTCGGACGTCTTGAGCTTTTCACAGTTCTGCTTTTATTTATTCCTTCGTTCTGGAGGAAATAGTGCTTTCTTCTATAAAATTATTTTATCAAGCGAACCAATAGACCGGACAATGTGTTTTGTTGAAAAACACAATCCCCAAAATTTTACAATTATGTTTGAAGATTTGAAAGATAAGGCATCCGATTTGCTGAAAAATGAGAATGTTAAGGAAGTAGTGGATAAAGCGACTGAGTTCCTTAACAGTGAAAAAGGAAAGGAAGTGGTGGAAAACGTTAAGGAGAAAGCCACAGAGTTTATAAAAGACAAATTTGGAAAATAAATATTTCAAAGAAAAATAAGAAGGATATTCCCGCTTTCAGGAGTATCCTTCTTATTTGTTTGCTGTTCTTAAACTAAGAATTTGTCGTTATTTTCTCTTAAGCACCAGCGCGTCAAGAGCTGCAATTGCCACAAGGTCGAAGATTTCACGCTCTGAAGAATTACTGTTGGTGAAATAGACCGGTTTCTTCAGACCCATCTGGATAGGACCGATAATAGAGCCAACACCCATTGAAAGCAGCATTTTGCTCACAGAGTTGGCAGCTGTAAGATTGGGGAAGATGAGGGTGTTGACATCCTTTCCTTTCAATGTGTTGAAGGGGAAAGTTTCATCCCTGAGCTGAGTGTCAAGAGCGTAGTCAACCTGCATTTCGCCATCAACCTGAAGGTTTGGATATTTCTCATGCAGCTCTTTCACAGCATCCGCCACAAGAGTAGCCTCTTCGTGGATAGAAGAGCCGAAGTTGCTGTAAGAAATCATAGCCATCACCGGATCTTGAGCAAAGAACTTCACTGTGTGGTCAGCAAGGCGTGCTATATCGACGAGAGCAGACTTATCAGCATCCGGATTGATTGTGGTGTCGGCAATAAAGAAAGTGCCCTTACGTGTGTTGAGGATATGCATTGTTGCGAAGTGCTTATATCCTTCCTGGAGCCCTACAATTGAGACAGCGGGAGATGCATTTGCTTCTCCAGCTGAGTATGTTGATGACAGACAAGCATCTGCGTCGCCGGTTTCAACCATCATCATGCCGAAGTAAGCACGGTTATACATCTTTTCAAGGGCATATTGATAAGTGAATCCTTCGCGAGCTTTCTTTGAAGCAAGAATTTTTGCGTAACGTTCGCGGGTTTCCTCTTCACGGTCATGACGGGGATTGATAATTTCAACTCCTTCGAGTGAAAGACCGAGGCGGTCGGCACGTTTGCCTATCATCTCTTCATTACCGAGGACAACCGGACGACAGACACCCTCATGAGCTGCACGAACGGCAGCACGAAGCATATTGTCCATATTTCCTTCACAGATGACTACACGCTGAGGTGTCTGCTTGGCAACATCAACGATTCTGCGCATCATCTTGCCGTCATCACCCATGATTGAACGCAATTTTGCCTGGTATGCATTCCAATCCGGAATTGGACGTTTAGCAATGCCTGACTCTGCTGCCGCACGAGCTACGGCAGGCGCTACACAAAGGAGAAGACGAGGGTCAAGCGCCTTAGGAAGAATATAGTCAGGACCAAACTTGATATTATTCATTCCGTATGCCTCATCGACTACGGCAGGAACCGGTTCTTTTGCGAGATTGGCAATAGCATGCACGGCAGCAATTTTCATTGCCTCGTTGATGCCTGTCGCACCGCAATCAAGAGCACCACGGAAAATGTAGGGGAACCCAATTACGTTGTTAATCTGGTTCGGATAATCACTTCTGCCTGTTGCGAAGATAATATCAGGACGTGATTCTATTGCGAGATCGTAAGCAATTTCAGGATTCGGGTTCGCGAGGGCGAAAACAATAGGCTTCGGAGCCATTGATTTCAACATCTCCGGAGTGACAACATCTGCCACACTTAAGCCTAAGAACACGTCGGCATCTACGAGCGCTTCTGCAAGTGTATGGATATCGCGGTCAGTAGCAAACTCCTTTTTCTGAGAATTCAGGTTTTCGCGGTCAGAACGGATGACACCCTTTGAATCGCACATCACCACATTCTTAGGATTCACACCCAATGAGACATAGAGACGTGTGCAGCTGATGGCAGCTGCTCCGGCGCCGTTCACTACGAGACGGATATCGCCGATTTTCTTCCCTTGAATCTGAAGTGCATTGAGAAGTCCGGCGCCTGAAATGATTGCTGTGCCATGCTGGTCATCGTGCATCACCGGAATGTCGCACTCCTCTTTGAGTTTTGTTTCAATCTTGAAACATTCGGGAGCCTTGATATCTTCAAGGTTGATACCTCCAAAAGTAGGTGAAATAGCCTTAACGATTTCGATGATTTTATCCGGGTCTTTCTCATTGATTTCGATATCGAAAGCATCGAGACCGGCAAAAATCTTAAACAGAAGAGCCTTACCTTCCATGACCGGTTTACCTGCCAGAGCTCCTATATCGCCAAGACCAAGCACAGCTGTGCCGTTGCTGATAACTGCCACAAGATTTCCCTTATTGGTATAGCGATAAGCATCCTCAGGATTCTTTTCAATTTCCAGACAAGGATAAGCCACACCGGGAGAATATGCGAGTGCCAGGTCCTGCTGAGAGGCATAAGGTTTGGTGGGCACTATTTCAATCTTTCCCGGTTTTCCCTCTTCATGATAGTCGAGGGC
>JAIDPA010000165.1 GCA_029062985.1 Muribaculaceae bacterium | reverse complement strand
GGCTCAAGGCTCTCATTGCTCACAAGGCCCAGTGCCTAATGCCTACAGCCTAAAGCCTAATGCTTACAGTCCGTTTCCAGCCCGAATTATATCAATGAGAATCGGTTTCAAACCGCTGACAAAGCATTCCACCGCGATGACCATAAGGATAAGACCCATCAGACGCATCATAACATTATTACCGGTTTCTCCCAAAAACTTCACTAATTTAGTGGAAGCTGTCAGCACAAAATATGTAAGCACATATATAATAGCTATACTCAAAATCAGAGTTATCTTCATTTCCCAACTGTTGGCATCTTCCATCAGCATGATTCCGTTGGCAATCGCACCCGGACCGCATAACATTGGAATTGAAAGAGGAGTAATAGAGATATCTCTTGCATACACCTTCATTTCTTCTTCTTTCAATTTTGTGTTGGAATATTGTGCATGCAGCATGTCAAAACCAATCTTAAGAATTATAAAACCCGCTGCAATCCTGAACCCGTTGGCAGAAATGCCAAACAGAGTAAACAAAACCTGACCTCCTATAGTGAATAGGAGCAGAATAATGAAAGAAATGACAGTTGCTCTTTTAACAATGTTTCTACGCTCTGCCTCATCCATTCCCTTAGTCATTGAAAGGAAGACGGGCATCGTGCCTAACGGATTGGTCAGTGTAAAAAACGATGTCAGGCAGATAAATGCAAATGGAAGTAGTTGCTCCATGGTAAAGATATTTTTAAGGTTTTAGATTATTTAGGTTCGAGGCTTAAGGCCTTAGGCGTTAGGTTAGAGGCTCGAAAAGCAAGATTCGAGGTATTCAGAATATTTTCGAGATATTCAGAATATAAAAGAAGCGGATACCGAGGGACCACCGCAGCACTCCCCTACTGAAAGATTTAGATCATGTTTTTTTGAGAAGGGAGTGGTATAAATTAGAGCGCTACCTGCACCTATGGCAGCTCCGGCTACTACGTCCCACCAATGGTGTTTTTTAGAAAACACTCTTCCCCAGCCGACATAAGTTGCCACTACGTAAGCCGGCACTCCGAATTTCCAGCCGTAACGTCTCTGAAGAAATGTAGCAGTCGCAAAAGTAGTAGATGTGTGTCCGCTTGGAAAGGAATGATGATTTGAATGGTCAGGACGTTCCTCTTTGACAACATATTTCAAAATGTAGGTAGCCCCGGCAGTAGTTACGGCTGTGAAAGCACCCTGTTTAAGACCTTGCCAATCCTGAGCAATCAATACTCCTGTCAGAGTTGCCACCGGCATTGCAATCAGCGCTACATCAGTAGAAGTCTTCACTCCTTTCTGTGCCGGCGTTCTATAAAAGTAATCTTCAGCACATACGGGAAAGACGGAAGCAATCATTATGAACAGCCATAAGACCGACCACCACACAGTAGGGCTCAATCGTATGTATCGTAATGAGTTATAAAATCTAAAATTCATGGTACGCTTAGGAAATTGAAAGTTGAAAGTTGTAATAGATTTTTAGGCTTTAGGCTTTAGGCATTAGTTTTTGATTATAGGATTTTGCTTCGCGCCTTCAGCCTAATGCCTCGAGCCTCGAGCCTACAACAACAGATACAATTTTGGAATAAATATTATACATCCTACTATTATCGCCATGAAAGCGAGTAATGTCACTGCTGCAGCTCCCAAATCCTTAGCTCTACCCAAAAGAGGATGTTTTTCTGTAGAAATTCTGTCTGCCAAGGCTTCCACTGCGCTGTTAAGAGCCTCTGCAGAAATCACAGAAGCTATAACTATAGCAATAATACACCATTCAACAGCTGAAATATTCAGCCATATCCCCATTGCAATAGCAGCAACGGCTGCCACAAGATGAATCCGGGCATTATGCTCATACCTAAACAAAGCTTTAAGTCCCTTCCAGGCATAGACGAATGCCATTGCCCGCTTTTTCCAAGAAAATTGACTGTCGTTTATCATTGCAACATCAGTAATCGTAGTCGAATGAGAACTGGTCAACATACAACACTGCTCCCGCACCGCCCGTAAAGTAATCGCCAAGCTTGGAGGCAGCACACGTAATCTGGAGATATGTCGGCACTCTTGAAGTAGAACGATATTCAAGTCGAATCTCAAACGGCTGATATTCATCCATTGTACCGCTGTAGACCAATTCACCGTATGCAATTATCGAAGGTGAATTCTTATCAAACAGCTGCTGATTTTTGGGATTGGTGCGAATTTCAAAAGGTGCGGTCCAGTCGGCTAATGCCACATAGATATGGCACGTGTCGGGCTGCCCTATCAGGCTCTTGAAATCTGCATTTGCATAGTTGATTAGAGCTGTCTTGTACTGATAGTAACCCTTCAGCTTTGTCGGACGTAATTTCCAGGGACGTCCGAAATCAAGAATACCATTAGTGCCGTCAACTTTCTGGAATGATCCGGTATAGATTGATCCGGCTGCCAATTTACCTATACCGGCAATACCTACAAATTTTGTATTCAGCTCGGCAGCCTGCCCTTGTCCGGTGACTGTATGATCTGTCGGCACTACATTACTTTGACCCAGCGTCGCAGCCCCCGTGTTGCCTGTATCCCAGAATTGTTCGCCGTTTTCATTCCATGGGCACCAGATTCTGTTATTTTTCAACCACCACTGATCGAAATCTCCATCAGGTATATCAGCAGTGGCATCTGTAGTAACACGCATTTCGTTACCATTATATCCTTCTGTTACGGCGCGAACCACATATTCCGTAAGGGGTTCCAGATGAGATATGCAGGCAGAAAAAGCTCCATCTGTCTGAGTAACGAGTGAATCGGACACTTTTGTCCAATCAGATTCATCAGCTTTTCTATATTCAAATCCGCCGGTTTTATCAGAAGGACAAGCTCCATAAACCCATATCACCCGGCTCCAGGCATCCGCAGCTGTAGTCGACACGGGCAATTCTGCCTCTTCGACATATATTGTCCAGAACTCAGAACGACCGAAGCACTCCACTTCCACGCGCAAGGGATTGCTCAAATCAATTATACCCGGATTCAAAGCAGGTGTAATTGTGGTCAAGCCGGCAGGACCAAGTTTCACACGCTCCAAAACAAGTTTGGAAAGATCGGAACCTTCAGGCACAGTTACTATAACCCTGCAGGCAGCGGCATCCACTACACTCTCACCTATCTGACCCTCTATGGTGAAATATCTCTCAATATTTTGTTCGGCAATTATTTCCCAGTTGTAGGTCTGATAGCGTGTGATTGCGAGCTGAAGAGGCTTTGACAGATCATAAGTGCCCTCTAAAAGATTAATATCTGACGTACCACCTTCAGAGACAGAAAATTCGGAAAAGCTTACATTCTGTATGTCGACTGTTTCTTCAAGATATATAGTTGCAGAAAGCGCGGTCGAATCAATAGCAGCCTCCCGGCTCTGACCGACAGCAGCTAAAGACGTAATATTCTGTTGGATTTTGGGATATGGAAGATCGTTCTTGATGCATCCGGCAAGGAAGAAGATAGCTGTGAGCAACAAGAAATAACTGAACTTTAAGTGATTTGAAATGGTCATGCTGCCAAAAAGGTATAAAATATGAATTATTAGTGCAAAGTTAATTTTAAAAATTCAAAATTGAAAGTTTTATCAGAATTTATTCCTCTTTCGCAGGCTCAAGGCTCAAGGCGCGAGACGCGAGTCATCCCGGGGAGGGAAGTTGTTAAAAAAAGCCGGCAGAAGGTTTTATATCCCTCTGCCGGCAGTCGAATAAAAGTAGTGAGTGATTATGTATTAGTAAATGAGTTCGAAATCATCGAGATACATCACTGAAGAACTACTTCCGCAGAAATAATCACCGAATTTTGATGCCGAACAAACTATCACGAGATGCGTAGGCTTCTTTGTCTGAGCTCTCTCATTGTATTCAAGCTGAATTTCAACCGGCTGCAGACTGCCGTCAGGACCGAATGCCTCTTTCCATGTAACCTGCCCGTAAGCCAAAACGGAACCATCATTCTTATCAAACAATTTACGTTTTTCAGGATTTGTGCGGATTTCATAAGTTCCGGTAGTCAAGGCAACGTAAATCTGACCTTGGTCAGTGCCTCCTTTGACCATATCCTCTATAAATTCCTGATTACCATCCTTTACAGTTACGTTTCCACCCGGACGATAGTTTGCGTAAACCTTTAATGACTTAGGATGCGACCCATTATACTCACGTCCTAATGAAAGCACTCCGTTCGTACCGTCAGTTTCTACATAATGACCTACGAAGATGTTTCCGGCTGCAATCATTCCCATTGCCGACTTCGATTTTAAACATGCTGAATAAGTGCCGGTATGAATCATATCAGATGATTTATCAGTCAAAGTCATATTGGCAGTTGCAGCTCCTTCGTTACCTGATCCCCAATAGCTGGATAATTTATTACCGGTCGAACCGGGAAGAGTAACAGTTTTTGTGCCAAGCATTGTGCTTGCTTTATATGTGCTCCAGTCCTCAAAGCTTGCATCGGGAATTATGAACGGAGTCTCGGTTACAAATGTATTAACCACCTGGTCTTCATAACCATCAGCATAGCATTTGTATTCGTAAGTAGTGCCCGGCTTAAGATTTATCAGCTTAACCTCATAAACTCCCAAATAGTTTGCACGAGATGCAGGTGTTGTAGAGGTAGCCCCAACCTTAGTCCAGTCAGCAGTGCCCTTCTCACGATACATTATACCATAGTTAGCAGCATCATCCTTCAATATATAACCTCTGAGAGTAGCGGAAGTAGCAAGAATTGCCATTGGCTCATTCTCCTCGTTAGGCAGAGGTGCCGGTCCTACGGAAGGCTGAACCTCAATCGCAGATTCAGAATTAGCTATCCTCAAAGAAGCTTTTCCAGCAAGATCTCTTCCATCTACTGCATCAAAACCGAAAACATATTCTTCCGGACTGCTTGGCAGACTGTTAAGGAACTCCGGAGTAAAGGTAAACCAGAATTCATCGACCTTCACAGGTTCTTCCGAACCAACTGCGACATAATCTCCCGGTTCAAGATTTGTGCGAATACCTTTTGCTTTTAAAGCAGCCAATGCCTCATTATTACCGACCAAGTCTTTGCCATTGAGCGACAAGACACTGCTGAAATTATCCGACAACGAGAGCTTCAAATTTTTCAGACCGCCGTATGCCAGCACCCTCACACTAACCTCTGAGAGATTTCCTGATGTATTAATCAGCTGATCATTAATATTCAGCTTCTCATTATTCATCCAAGCCTTATAGGTGGGTCCGGGAAATACGACAACCTCTTCATCAATGGTAGGCACTTCCACTATTTCCAAATCTATGAGGGCTCCTCCCTGTGTGATTTCTGAGGGATCAGCCTTAAGCACAAACTGATAATCGTGTGCCCTCAATGCATTCTCTATATCTCCCTCCTTAGAGAACGGAGTGCCGTCTCCACTTTTCCCTTCAATCTTATAATGAAGAGATTTCACTCCATTCGGCATCATGAAGTAAGCTTTCTTTTCTCCTTTACGATCATTCTCTATCATTTCAGGAGTGAAAAGCAACTTACCCTTTGTGTGTCCTATCTCAAATGAGAGATCTTTCACCATACCTGCCACTTTCTCAGTGTTTACCGAGGCAATGACATTGGCTATATCACATTTCAGAGAATAAGTATTGTTCCCTTCCTTAACATCTATAGCCTGATAGCCATAATAGAATTTTTTATCGAATGAAGCTGACACGGAATCGCCGGTCCACCCTTCTATAACGTATTGACCTGTCTGAAGAGCAACGCTCGTGCCCTGAAGTGACTCAAGTCCTATAAACTTACGGATCACTCCGACATTCTCCTTCTGAATGTAGACCACAAGGTTATTGCTAAGAGTCTCGACATCATAATCAGCAGATGTACCCTCGGCACGTGTCGAAACTTTGGTTATATCGCCTCTCAATTCGGCTGAAAGGAGCAACGTGCCCTGCCGTCCTTCCTCAAACGGAGATTCAGATACGCACGACTGAAGAGACATAGCAACTCCCAGAACGACAGCCGAAGTGTAAAATAATTTCTTAAATATTTTCATAGCTGTCTTATTCTGTAACTAAAGTTAAATATTTCGATATAACAACGTCGTTATTATCTTTTATGGTAAGAATAAAGGTATGTTCTTCCGACGAACCCAAAGCTGCCAGCATTGGGATAAAGTTGGTAATGGCGAATTTCACGTTTTTCTTATCCCTAACTGTGTCCCCATCCAACAGTCCCAGACCGTTCAACGCTTCTTTAGTATCCTTAGGATCTACGAGATCGAGATTGGCAGAGAGTCCGACGCCTTCAAGTTCAGCTGCATTAAGTTGTTCCGATTGTATTTCAACCGTAAATTCTTTAATCCCGGCAGGACAATCAATAATAAAACCGACAATATCACCGGGTTTCACAATATTCTTCACTATGTTAGCAGCATCTCCAAGCTGTGCGTAACAACCATCCAGCATTGTAAATGAAATAGGATCAGCAGGCACAACCGGTTCATCCGGATTTTCAGGATTTTCGTTCGGACGCTCATTATCGTCAAGAGGTTTATCCCCCAGGTCTTCCTCCACTAAAGAAACGTTACCATCCTCATCAGTCTTCGTCACTGATGCATCAAGATCTATCCCTGTGGTATGATTTCCTGATTCCTCTCCCTGATAATCGTGTAGTTTAAATGTAATACGGTAATGATTACCACCTGTTACGTTGGAAAATGTTTTGGTCTGTACAGTTTCCGCACCGTTGATTATTCCATGGAAAGTAGCAACCAAAGTCTGTTCTCCGTTAATTTCAAAATAACCGTAATGCTGACCATTATCTTCAGCAGTAGTAAAATTAAGGGAGTTAGGGCTATTTTCGTTAATCTTAACTTCAACGTAGGAATCCTCCGACATCTGACTTTTCAAGGCATCCTCAAACACCACAGAAGTCATCACGTTCTTAAGCACACACTTAATTGTGCCAAGATTTGATGTTATCTCATTGGGCTTAATCTCAAAATTTTCCGATTTTCCTTCATAATAGGGAGAATCCCAGGCAGCCGCATATAGCACATCGTCGCCCGTTTTGGTATAGAAAGCAGTGATATAGTAATTTCCACTTTCAAGCATTACCACTTCCGGCAGATAACGGAAGAAGTTATTTTCGGAAATGAGATGATTGTTGACATCATGGAAAGCTATATGAATGTCGTTGATATCGATCTCCTCTGCCCTGGTCTGCTTTATGACATGATCGGTGTGCACCTGAAGCGACAGGGCACTCTTGGCAAAAGAACCTTTCGCCCTGTCATGCGGACCTTCAAAGGGAGCCTCGGAAGCACATGCGGAGAGAAGCAGCATCCCTGCACAGGCTGTATATATGGTTATCTTTTTCATGATTATCTTCTGTTAGTATTCAAAAGTGAGATTATCTACCACAAGCATCGCTCCTCTTGAACAACACTCGTCTTTATTACAGTAATTTGTAGTCTTGATGTCTGAGGTTTTATTGCTTGAAGACAAGGATATTTTAAGCTTAGTAGGTTTCAATTTGAACAATTCGTTAGAGTAGTAAGTTAAATCCACGCTGAATACCTCATATCCGCTGCAAGCATCTAACTCGAGGCTACCATCACCTATCACTTTATCACCACTTAGAACCTCAACTTTTACCACACCTTTCTCATTAGAATCATTTTCATCCTTATCGTTTGCATCCTTTATGTATTGGTAATATCCTTTCAACACTGATGGACGTGATTTGAACTCCACACCCTCTTTATCTGCTGAGCCAAGCCACATTCTTCCGGCTGTGCGATTAGCAATTTTTTGAGGTTGATTTGAACAATAATAATTATTATAAGGGGTAACTTCTCCGGTCTTCTGATCATCTGAAATCGCACTTCCGTTTTTATCCCATGCGACATTTCTGATCACCATGGCATTCTCACCATGTTTTTTTGAGTAAAGCCTGTACACATCAGCTGTCGAATCATATTTTGACTGTCCAATTATCCCAACTTTTGCTTCAGGTTGATGAGAAGACCATGTTAAAGTAGTATTATAAACTGAAGGGATTACATACCAACTATTAATACTTGATGACGACTGATCGCAAGTAATTTGATTAGTTGATACCCATTTATCAGGTTCTTTTATATTCATGGTTAAAGTGGTCTGATATCTTGGTGCTGACTTCAAATCTCTGTTTGTCCACTTACCACCCTGATTAATTGTAAGGTTGATAGTTTCTTTAAGATCTTCAAAATCACCGTTTGGCACTCCCTCAGCGCTTTCCGTAGTAAATTGAGCTACCGCGATTTTATTTGAACCTAAACTTACATTATATGGAGTGGAGGGTTGGAGACCTGAAATTTCAATAATAACACTATTTTCATTTCCGGTTGTATTGTCAGGCACAGCAACACTCTGCTTCTCATTACTGATATTCAATCTCCTCACTATCTCCTTGAGCATAGCTGCATCGTCACAATTGACTCGCATAAGAACCTTCTTTGCAAATGCATCAACGTCAACGGTATAGTTCGGCATGTCTACATCTATCGTGCGCTCTATCGGTGTTCTCACTCCGACCTCAGCTTTAAAAGTGCATTTAGAATCCTCTATTTTACCTCCGGGGTATTCAAGCGTATAGGCATATTTATAAGGCATATCAGAAGAAGACGGCTCAACCTTAGACGAATTTAAAATCTTGGCAGCCTTTCCATCAAGAGAAAGAGCAACTATATCTGCTATGGAAGGACAATTTGAGGAAACCGTAACCTCGACTTTACCTGAAAGGAACTTTGGAGTCGCACTTTCCTCAGCCGTAAACTTCAATTCAGTCACGTTAATAACCAATTCCGGCACTGCAGCTGCCTCAGTAGGATCTACTTCTATATTTGAGCCATCTCCCACTGTCAGCTTGAAAGCATATTTACCGGGTTTGAGTGCCTGTGGAAGTTCCGCATGTGATTTGGGAAGGTGTGCAAAACCCACGACTGCCATCTTATTGAGGATATCCTGACCCTTATCATCTTTTTTAGCTATAAAACCTGAAGCCTTGATGCCATATTGGTCAAGAATAGCTCTGTCAGTTTCTTTCATAAGATCAAGAGTGGCAAAAGGAGCCTCTCCTCCATCTGAAGCAACGCAAGTCAGCACCGCACTTTTGATGCCTCCGAAAGCTGACACATGCATCTCCGGAGACTTTCCACTGAGGGGAAGATATTCAAAGGCAGAGACACCACCCTTCGCGTCCTCATTGAGTGACACCTGAGGCGCAGGGGTTGTGAAAAGTTCATCTGTAAGATATATTTCATTGGTTTCAGCTGTCACGTTTTCCTCAAAAATCACATTCAGAGCCGACACTCCAACTTCTTCCTGAACATCGAAAGTGATGACATGATGATGCTGAGGTTTAGCTTCGAAATCAGCTGCGCCAACTGTCTTTTCATAACCTTGCTGATTCATAAGCTTAAGGGAAACATGCACAGGTCTTGGCGACACGAAAGCCGGACGTGTCTCCTGCTTTACGAAAACCACCGGATCATTATGACCTTCCGACGTTAGCAAAGCAGTATATTGAGGAAACATTGCCATGAATTTGTCAGTATAGCGAATGCTGACCATCGCATTGGCAAGCGTAGCGATTACAGTTGATGAGGATTCTTTTCCAGCCTCTACAGTAACGTCTGTCTCACCCCGGAAGCAAGGTGAAGAGAAACCTTCAGATTCAATATCCCCGAAAGTAGCCGATAAGGTATAAGTCCCCATCGGGAAACCACCCTCGCGGTTGAAGGCATCTGAAGAAGACCATGTTTTAGAGTAACTGCCTGATTTTCCGTTCAGAGAGATACTGAACTCATCAGCACCCGGGATGACGGAACAATGCTCATCATCTGCGCGGGTAGGCCTGACTACATTTGATTCAGTGGCAAGGCGCAAGGCAATCTTTCCATCAGTGTCCGAATCGGAACTCCAGGGAGCCTCGGAAGCGCATGCTCCCAATAACAGCGAGCATAACAATGCAGACAAAGAAAGACCTTTTTGGGTTCGTTTCATAGTTATGTGTTAAAGCAAAAATGATTAATCGTTTCTTATAGAATAAAAGAGCTCATGCCGGAAGGATAGGATTGTTAATAAGCGACACTCCAGAATTCCGGAGGAAAGGCATGTCTCCAATTATCAGCCTACAAATTTACCTAAAAAGTTGACACCAGCCTAAGAAAAGAAAAGAAAATAGACGAAAAAGTCTGATATTGTCCAAAAAAACACCATATAAACATAAAATTCGCGGATATTTAGCCCCATATTGACCAAAATATCCGCGATATCTCTCATCAGAGCCAACTCCTTAAATATTGACTGCTATTCCAAAATTTATGTTGAAGATATTGAATCGGAAATTCGCGCTCGACGTAAAGCGGCTTCCCATCTTCTCGCCGTTAACTGTCTGCTTATCGTTGCGAAGTTGAAAACCGAAAACACCAAATGAGATATTAAACGAAACAGGGTCCATTATGAACACAGAGAGACCGGGCGAAAAATTAATAGCTGCTGCCATCGTTGTGGTGTGGGTGATGCGGGGTTCGCCGTTATAGGGACGATGAAAGTCAGAATTTCCTGAGGAGAAAGCAAGTTCCACTTCATTGAAAATTCCGAAGCGTCCGCGTCTCGCTATCCCGTAATATTGATTGAAGGTGACGGCTGCCGTATATGATTCGCTGCGATACATGATGTCATGAAGATTGAAATTCATATCCTCATCAATATCCACTTTAAACGAATCAATCCGTGCTTTCCCCGAAGTGTAACCAATCCTCATACCGACCGACATATTGTTGGCAATCATATATGAGAAATACGGGCGAATTGAAAAAAGATGTCCTGAGAAATCTATATCTGACACGAGATCAAGAATTTCGAGGTCGGATGTGGAAAATTCTCCGTATGATGCAGTGACACCGAAAGTCCAGATACCTTTAGGGAGGAAAAGATGGTTTGACAATCCCCTGTCGAAACGTCCTAAGTTACGCTCGCGAAGCATTGTCGGTATGGTGTCGCCCCTGAAAGTGACCCAGTCTTCTACAGGTTCCGGTGAGGACAGGTTAAAATCAAGGTGTTCCCCGTTCAAGAGCTGCCCCACCCTGCTTTTCAAGGAATCGGGAATCCACATAAGTTCTCCCCCTTCGGGATGCGCTATGCTACCGTTAGCTATCACTGCCGAATCAGGCATGTTAACCCAAACGGTATCGCGGACAACTACCGGCTTCTGCGGGAATGACGACAAAATGTCGGATGAATACCCGCTGTCACTTCCGGAAATAACGGAGTCTGATCTTATTATGGTCTCTGTGCGTTTTATCACATCCGCTCTTCGGATTACCTCTGTCGTCACAACCGTATCAGTGCGATGAATGGTATCCACACGCAATATAGTCTCCACCCTTTCAATTCTCTGTGGAGAAACCGGGGCTGCCGACAAATGGAATGCAGCCACCATAATGGAGATGGCAAAAAAAGCAAGATATCTATTCATAGCCCACTACAGATAGAAAGCCACCCCAAACTGGATGGAGAAAAGGTTAATACGAAAATTTGCCGATTTTGAATTGCGTCGCGAAACGTAGATCTGATCCTTGATTGCCTTTGTGGCTGTGTAACTGAACCCCAAGACGCCGATGTTCACTTCCAGGGCAGAATAATTATTCAGGAAGACACAGAGTCCGGGAGCAAGTCCTAAATCAAGAGAGAAATTTCGCTCGTAAGTGCCTGTCAGATCATCTCCCACTCCGGTTGTAAGCTTTGATTGTCCTCCCCCGAGCTGAAGCTGCAGTTCGTTGAAAAATCCGAATCGTTTTGAACGCCCGATTGAGAAGTAATTACGCATCATGACGGTGCCGTAGTAATTGTGCGATAAGCGATAGAGATGATCCACCTCGTAATCCGTTTCGGAATCAAGCACAATATCGGCACCCTCCAGTTTGGTCAGTGAACGTGCATAAGAGAAACGTCCGCCTAACGCAAGGTCAGGACGCACGACATACATAACCATCGGGGAAATCTTAAAACTATAAGTGTCTCCTGAAATATCCTCAAATATCAGGAATTGATACTTACTCTGAGACGACATTGAATAAGATACGGACACACCCGCAATCCATTGTCCCTTAGGAACAAATTCTACGGATTCCATGTCTCTCGAAAACTCCCTTATCTCTTTTGCAGGAGTCAGTGCGACAGAATCGAGTGTCGCTTCGGATTGTTCTTCCAAAACAGGAGAGGAAGACACGTCCGAATTTGCCCGGGCAGAGAGACCCAGACAAAAAATAATTGCCAATAGATATAGTTTAGCGCGCAACATGGGTGCAAAGATACAAAAAAACCGTGAAATGAAATATTTCACGGTTAAATTTAATTTAGTTTGGAGAGATTGGGTCATTAGGGGATTGGGTCATTGGGGGATTGGGTCATCACTTTGATGTGGCGCCCTTCAATATATCAAGAAGATTTCCTATTCCGGAAGGAGAAGCAGTAGAATCTGAAGGTGTTGTGGTTGGGTTGGAAGTTGACCCGGTATAGTTCATCTTGAAGCCTATACAGGCACCTTCATAA
>JAIDPA010000164.1 GCA_029062985.1 Muribaculaceae bacterium | reverse complement strand
GCATAAAATGAGGCTCTTGCAGAAAACGAGGAGTCGCCTCATCATTCTGAAATGAGGAATCCACATTATATATATTACCACCCTTATCCTGGCAGTTTGCCATCACACTGAGTCGATATTTCTTCCCCGCAGTCAGGCTACGCGTATTAACCTTTACCTTATATGAGCCGTCAGACTGCTGCTCCTTGATAATTGAGCCTAAGGGAGAAAACACCTTATCAGTAATATGGAATATGAGATCATTGGTCTCAGCATCGTGTACATAGACATGCAGCAAATTGTTACGTATCGTCAGCTCCTTGTCAATCTCCTCCTCCTCCGGATGATTGTCAGCATTCAGACTTCCGGAAGAACTACGGGTGGAGAAAGTGTCGAGGTTGAATGAGAGGGTCAGAGTGCTCCCGAGAGGAGTATCAGGCTCTGCTTCCCCATTTTCTCCGCATGATGATAAAGCTATGGAAGAGAATATTAGGAGCGTTATTATTGACGTATATTTTATGATGTCTTTGATCAGCATTGTTTAGTGAATTGTGTGTGTGATTTAATTCAACTTTCTACATCTACATCGAAATCGAGGAGATGCCAGTTAAGGATTTGAACATCGGCATTCACTGTTGAGCCAAGTTCCTTTTCAGGATTCTCAGGTGAAGGGTGTTCTGAAGGTCCGCCCGGGGTACCTAATCCGAGAATTGAGGAAACGTCTAACCGGTATTCATGATTACGGACCACACCGTAGACAGGCTGCCCTGTGTCGCTATAATCATGCCTGAGATTGGCTACATAGTAGCAGATGCCATTCTCCCAGTAGCGGATATTGTCAAATTGATCCAACTTCTTATCTCCATAATAGGTTGAAATTTTATGAAGAGCTCCGTCAATTTCCCCTCTCAGGAATTTCACCTTTTCAGGATTGCCGGAAGCAGGGTCGGCATAACGTGCTACAAGAGTCTTGAAATCCTCAGCATAATAGAGAGTGCCTGAAAAAGAAATAATATCCTGTGGAGATCCGTTGACATCCGTAATCTGAGCCTTTAGAATTACTTTAGTAGCATCAGTAACCGCGTCCTGGAAATTTGTCTTTATTTCAGACTGGCGTGTGTTTTCATAACAGTAAGCGGACTTACCTATTCTCCGCGAAAGCGTTCCCCATGAGAAGTTCTTTTTTAGGGCTACATTCGCAGGATTTACCGCCCAGTATGAACGATGACCTGCTGAATTATTCCAACCCGAAAAAGGCACGTTTTTCTCATCGATATTCTTTATGAGATAACATCCCTGGGCAGTGGCATTAAGATCCCAGCCAAGAATCTTGGCGTAGAAGTCTTTTGCAGTAGAATTGCCGTCCTTATCTAATACAGTACGTGAAGCCACTTTATAACTATCTCCGTTTAAGACTTTACCGGATAATGTAACCGTCACCTTGGCTGCCAATCTCTCCAAATATATCCTCACCGGGTTACGTTCGGCTTCACTCGGAGAGCTGCATACGTTATTGATGGATAAACTGCTCCAGAAGACTTTTTCATTTCTGTCGTCGATATAAGTAGAGGAAGTCATTACGAAACTGTCGCCATCTGCCGAGGGCAAACCGTGGGTCTGCTTTACGAGTTCACCAATAGGCAGTCCTGACAGTCGGGAGTAATTCCCTCTTAGATTGGCAATTGCGACAACACGAGATGGAAATCTGTCTTTACTGATCTCCCTGCCAAGCATTATAAGCGCACTTGAAGATGACAGCGTAATGGGCAAAACACAATTTGAAGATGAACGAAGGGATGCACTGGTAATATTAAACGGATTACCCTTATCATCAAAGAAAAAGAATGCTATATCATCAATTCTATTTTCTGCCGGAGTACCATCCTGAAAAATGTCTGAATCTCCACGGGAGGAGAAACCATCTGTATTTCCAATATTTACTTGGACAAAACTTTGGGTTGCAACGACATCTTCTTCAAGAGGAGAATCATTCAATTCGGCCTCAGCACAACTGCTGAGAAAAATACTGAGTATGGAAATTATCAACCCAGTAAAGAGAACCTTCAGATAACTCATAATTGTCAAGATTAAACTCACTCGAATCTTATTGCAGAATACACATAGCCGCTAAATCTCATCGATGCGAACAGCATGATGAAACCTACGGAGTGATTCAGGTAGAAAAATTTTGAATAATTACCAATCAGAAAGATCGGCCAATATGAATAATTAGTATTTTGGATAATAAAGCATTCGCACTATAGGCAGATGCACGTCTCAATAAATAATCAGGTGAAATTAATAATACGTTGAACTTTGCGACTACAAAATTAGTAAAAATTTCTCTATTTTCAAATTTTATCCTCTCTCCAGGCGGCTAAAAGCCTATCTTTTAACAGTTATAGTAGTTTTTTAACATCTAATTTCAATCCGCATGGGGTGTCATACAGGAGAAACACGCCCGGGGAGGGAAATGCCGGGGAGGGAAGTTGTCCCAACTTCCCCTGCGTCGACAAGAGGTAATTTCCCTTGCGGAAGCGAGAGCGGGGAACAGACACTCATTCAAATTGAAAGTTGAAAATCGAGAGTTGAAAATTATGATACCTTATTGCTTCGGTTTTGCCGCAGCCGGGAAGTTGGGACAACTTCCCTCCCCGGGGTGCTTCACTCCCAATCCCCTAATTCCCTAATCC
>JAIDPA010000163.1 GCA_029062985.1 Muribaculaceae bacterium | reverse complement strand
AACCTCCCGGGGCGGCAAAATGGTAATTTTTTGTATGGCGAGGGGGAGATTACCTTATTGCTTCGGGGGAAGTTGGGGACAACTTCCCTCCCCGGGCTTTTCTCACTTACCACTCGCAAAGAAAATTACCATTTTACTCCGCCGGGAAGTTGGGGACAACTTCCCTCCCCGGGGGTATAACGGATCAGATTAGTCTCTATTTTGTGAGAATACCGTTGTCGGTATCTTCATTCCTGATACTTTGATCTAACTTATTCTGATTTCTTCCGAAACGCACATTCCAAGAGAGAGTCAGTGATACGTAATTAGCCATCTCCTTTACCTGATACTCTTCGTTGGTATGTACGATAGAGGTCCTGACGGAATGTTCACTGTCCTTAAAGCATTTTCCAAACGGCATTCCCCACTCAAATCCGACAGAGAGATTATTCACGGGGCGGAATGAAGCGCCCACCGTCCAGTATTGACCACGAGGGCGTATCTGCTGTCCCTCCGATATTTTTCCGGGATACTGATATGATGCCATGAATGTCCATTTCTTGAGTCTGTATGTGACGGAAGAATTCCATTGGAAAGTGTACCCGTTCCAGGAATAATCAGCACCCTCGCCATGATTCTTAGCAGCCCGGAGCCGGGTGTAAATTGACATCCGGTTGTTTCCGAAAGGCTTGATGATTAATGAGAGACGCCCGTATAAAGAATTATATTTCTTCAGATTGACGATTGTCTCGAGTATATAGTCATCCTCCCTCAGATACTGATTGCAGATCTGATTGGGAGAGTTTATGTAGCTCAGGGTGAGCGCCAGGTTTACGTATCTATGAGCAAAACTTGTTTCAAAAGAGAAATCATGGGTTGAGTATGGCTGCAGGGAAGCGTTGCCGTGATAGATAAGGCGTGTGTCGACCCATTGATTTGTCTCACTGAGCTGTGATATTGAGGGCATGAAAGTGGAATAGTCATAGCTGAGAGCAACCTGTAAATTCCGGAGTATGTTAAAGCGCACCTGCGCATTGCCCTGAGGATTTACTTTGGAGTAAGGATTTGCTAAGGTGCTTGTCTCGCTCCTCTGATACTTGAATCCCGCATTGGCATTAAAAACGAAATTGCCTGCCATTCCGAAATACTGAGCGATATAGCCTATGTCGGTGTTGCGCAGGAAGAAAGGATTATAGGCATCGACATAACGGTTGTATTTATACTGCCCGGAGATTGCCGTGAAGAATTGTCCCCAGTCCTTTTCATCAGTCTCATATTGTAAGTCAGCATAGTAGGCATCATAACGAGTCCTGTAGTCGTTGGAATGGTCTTCGAAAGGTTCTCCGGGAGTATTGTCGGTGAATTCCTTATAGGAAGAATTGAAGGTGTTGTTGAAATATTTGTAGTGGAGGTTTGCCATCAGAGTTCCGTTGACACCTTTCTCACCGAACGCCTTTTCATAATAACCGTTAGCCCAGAAGTTGTTGGAGGCAGTATAAAGGTGGGAGGATGCTAAGAAATTCCCGTAATTTGATGAGACGTCCTGCATCAGATCCTCTCCGTTATGATAGATCGAGCCTCCGGCTTCAAATTTGTATAGATAGACCCCGAAAATACTTTTCTGCACAGACATGACCAGGGAATTGTTATCCATGTTTGTATGGGAGGGTTTCCCTTTTCTTTCCTTGAGGTATGTTACTCCGTCAAACTCATATTCAAGGGAAGAATTTGAGATTATCTTTCTCCGATGCTTGTTTTCATTATTGAATCTGACGGAATATCTCCAGCGATCATGATTATAATATAACGCGGCGCTGTTATAACCCCCTACAGGAACAAAAGCCTGCGACAGGTTCATGCCGAAATTGCCTCCCGTAATCATACTTTTTGTTCTTATGTTTATCACTGCTTTTACCCCTGACAGTGCGTATTTCCCGGTGGGAGTGTCATAGACATCAACCTGAAGGATATCATCCTTTGAAATCGTGGAAAGTTCCTGCGAGGTTGTGCTGAACCCGTCAAGAAGGAGTTTTACATTGGCTTCCCCTTTATAGAACAGACCTCCCGAGGGAAGCACCTCAATATTGGGAATGAGATTGAGGGCATCAAGGAAATTGGCATACTGATCCATCTGGACCAGCGACAGTTTGTAGGAATCGTAAGTCAGATATTTTTTCTTATTTGAAACCGATACTTCGACTTCCTTCAGGTTGACAGCGGGCTGAAGAGCAATTGTATTATTCTTGAGGTCGGAGATTCTTGCTAATTTTTCTGAAAAATCGGGATGCTGAACGTTTAGGAAAACCACATTCTCGGTATTAATGGAGGCATAACCGAGAGAGTCAGTTATGGCAGATGAAATAGAATCCATTTTAGCGGTATAACAGGTGATTTCGGCGTTTGCCACCGGTTTATCATCTGAGATCACCTTTATATCGAGGGCAAACGAATATAATACAAATGTAAGGAAAGTCAGAAAAGAGATTAATCGGATCATTTTACTCGATTTTTAAGATTAATAAATAGCATTTGAAATCATTGTTAATGCAGGGTGATTCCCTGACTTTAATCCGGAATGGCAGACGGAGCACCTCCCTGACCGCCGACCTCCTCCGTACAAAATTACAGCGCTTCTTGGGCTTGAATCAAAAATAACTGTTTGAAAATTGTATGAAATGTTTCATCAGAGAGAAATTCAAACGATTTTCAAACAGTTTGAACAGACATAAA
>JAIDPA010000162.1 GCA_029062985.1 Muribaculaceae bacterium | reverse complement strand
ATGAAGGAATGATAGAAGACATAGTAAGCGGAAAATTGGATTTTACAAAATAATTAGGAAAAATATCTTCTAAAAAATACCCGATGAATTACCGGTAATTCATCGGGTATTTTTTTAAATTTTAAGTTACATTATTTGTTACATGATGCCAAGTAAATTAATATTCTGTTATATGAAGCAGTTTTTCCGAAAAGAGTCTGCCGACAATATTTTCAGGTTGAGTTCTAAGCCACAAGTCACAAGAAATTTACCGTAAAGAGGAACTGTATGTGTAATTTTTTATTAAATTTGCAACTACGTATCATCCCATTTTTCAAGTTCTCGCGTTAAATAAAGTTGAAATATTCCAACTATAGACAGCCATAGAGCCTAATAATGGATTGAAACGTTGCAAAATTTAGCAGCTTTACTCCGACCTGACTAATTTTGCATTTGAAGATAATATGTCGCCAGTTAAATCTCATCTCCATCAATGTTAAAGTAAACAGTTATGGGAATATTCGATTTTATATTTGGGAAGAAGTCAAGAAAGAATGAAATGCCTGAGCCACAATCCGTGGTCGAGCCTAAGACAGACCCGAACGATAATCCGCCTACATATATTCCGCCGGTTGCTTCAACTCAACAGGAAGTGTTAGACTATTTAGCAGGGACGCCTAAAGGCATAACATTCGTACATGGCAAAGCGGGATGTGGAAAAACCTACCTTATCAATAAGATAGAGTCTTCCAATCACGGTTGTCAGGTTCTTACTCCGACTAATCTGGCTGCCACTCTTTACAAAAGAGCGAAAACGATTCATTCTTTCTTCTGGAAGGGATTTGATAAATTAGAGGAAGGATTCCAAAATCCCGACAATATCACATCGCTAAAGGCATCTTCAATGGCTTCTGAACTTTCAGGAGTCTCAATGCTTGTTTTCGATGAAATTTCTATGGTAAGGTCTGATACATTTGAAATGATGAATCAGATATGCCGGCGAGCCAAGGGTAATGATCTTCCATTTGGAGGCATCCCGGTTGTAGTTGTCGGAGATTTGTTTCAGTTACCTCCTGTTGTAAGTGATGAGGCAATATATGATTATCTGATAAATGAGTATGGCGGTATCTACTTTTTTGATAGTCATGTCATTCAGGAAAACATCAACGCTATACAACTCTTTGAATTGGAAAAGTCATACCGTCAGCAAAATGATCCGCGATTTGTTGAATTGCTTGATGCTTTTCGTGAGCCTCTGACCGATAAGAAAAAAGTTGAGCTCCTTAAAGCTCTCAACACACGTGTCACGACAACATTACCCGACAATGCTATATACATCGCGTCGTCAAATGAAGAGGTAAGTAAAATTAACGCTTTACGTCTAAATATCCTTTCCGGAAAAACGGAGGTTATAGAAGCGAAATATAAAGTCAGGTTACGCAACAGCACTTCGCACGTAGAATTCAAGCACAGCGATCTTCCAAGCGATTATGATATAGAGCCAATTATTCTCCCGTCTCAATATGACGGCATTCTGACTTTTAAGGTTGGGGCTCGTGTGATGCTCACCAAAAGCAGCAAACGGTTTGGTTATAATAATGGAGACATAGGCATTGTAGAGGATTTCAATGGTTCGTATTTCACAATCGCACTTGATAATGGCAGAACTATAATCTGTCCTAATCCAAGGGATAAATTCCAGGACTCACAGATTGCAGAGTATCGGTACGAGATGGAGTATGATGTAAAGAAGCATAAAATTATACGAAAGTCACCGTTTCTCCAACGCACCATACAATTCCCCGTAAAACTGGCTTATGCATTTACGATACACAAATCGCAGGGACAGACTTTCGATAAGGTAATACTCGATTTGAACAGCCATATCTTTGCTCCGGGTCAACTTTACGTTGCTTTGAGCCGGGCAAAATCTTTAGATGGGCTTTTCCTGACAAAGAAGATAACATATAGCGATATAATCTCTGATGAGTCGATATTTCTATTTCTCAATAAAGTCAGATTGGCAAACGGTGGTAAAGCAGTTATTCCCGTATCGGATTCGCAGCCGTATTCTGAGCCCAAATTTACTATAGACAATCCGAGATGCGACGATTTTATATGTTTTGTCAGATTGAATGAGCAAAATGAGTCGATAAAGGATTTCCTATGCCATTCACTTGATAGCTACAAGTCAGTATTTGCTTTAGGGCAGAATGATCTTGCAATGGAAGAGTTGATTAAGGTCATAGATCTTATAAAGGGTTCTTACATTACTGACCGATATTATAACATGATTCAGATCATGAGGTCAAAGCAGCCGACTTCTGAGGATTGCAGTTACAATCTCAATGCTATTTTTGAAATTTATACGGATGTCGTAAAATCTCCACGTCAGCAGCTAAACACGGAACATAAATATCTTCCGAAAAACTAAAATGCGAAACATTCCGAATTGATATTCCATATTAGCAAAATCGAGGGTGGAAAAGTCGGTTAAACATTTTCATCTGATCGTCATTATTCTGCGCACTTTAGGAGTACTTAAGATGATTCTGGTGTACTAAATGAAGTTGTTTCTATATGATACTAATTCAACCTAATTAAAAGAACCGGATGAACGGAAAGTGCGTGGCGATATTGACTTGCACCAAGACTGCTAAAAAAAGTTGACTGATGTAAACATGGCAGAGTAAGCTTTCTGTTCCTGAAATAGGATACCTAAACAAATTCTCAGTATTCATACCATTTTTTCATATTTCTTAGAAAAAAGGTGGAAATACACGTTTAGATTGAAAAACAGAAACCTTAAGAAATAAAAAGATGAAACTACCATCAATAGCATTAGGAACATGGTCGTGGGGGGCAGGAATGGCAGGTGGCGACCAGATATTCGGTAATCATACTGATTCCGAAAGTCTAAAATCAGTATTCGAAGCTGCCTATAAAGCCGGTCTCACCATGTGGGACACCGCGACGGTTTATGGTATGGGCGCGTCAGAAGATATTCTGGGAGGCTGCATAAAAGACTACCCACGCGAAGATTTCATTATCTCCACAAAGTTCACACCGCAGATAGCTCCGGAAACAGAAGCCCCTGTACTGACAATGGCAGAGGAGAGCTGCAAGCGTCTGCATAC
>JAIDPA010000161.1 GCA_029062985.1 Muribaculaceae bacterium | reverse complement strand
ACCTCATTCCCTTTTAATGCTCATTATCGTTGCGTCTCTACGCGTTTGAGCAACCATTTCGTTGCAAAGATAATACTTTTTTAATTAACTGTCAAATTTTTTTTTTAATGTGAAAAACATTTTTAAATGATGTTTAGCGTTTCCCTTGAGTTGGTGAAAATTGAATTCATTAAAGGAATAAACATCATAATATTTTTCTAAATTTGCAGCCGTTAACCCTACATCATTATTAATGTTTATGGATATGTATGTATTTTTGCTATTCTGCATAATCCTGATAATAAGCATTGTCAATTTAAACAAGACGAACAGGCTTTTATCAAAAACTTAAAGACAAATTATTCTCAAATAATCATCAGGAATAACCTATCTTTACGGGTTCATACAATGGAGTCGGGGTCTCATACATCCCGGCTCCCTTTATTTGTTTTCCCTCCATTTCATATCTAATTTTGCAGTGTCTTCAAGGAGAAGACATAGAACTAATAATTAAAAAACAAAAGAAATGAAAAAAATTGCTTTCATGATGATGTCAGTCATCATCGCCGCCGTAGCTCTTTTCGCAGCTCCCACAGCCAACGCAGCTTCACACGAAGCACCGAAGAGATCACTCCTGACACTCGTGCCCGATGTGTTGGTGATTGAACAGACCGCTACTCTTGGTAATGGGAATACAGTCACAGTCTACTACAAAAAGAGTGGAGATATGTGTGAAGTGTACTCTAACAATGACCTTAAAGGTTATAACATCAATGACCTTGTTTCTCTGCAGTCAACTTCTTTCCGCATAGTTTCTCAACCCAAAGGTAAACTTGTCTATAAGACAACAGTAGCAAAAGCGGGGAAAATAATCAAATCGCTCGTCAATACTTATCTTTGAGGCTTTAGGCGCGAGGCTCAAGGCTCAAGGCACGAGGCGCGAGGCTTTAGGCTCAAGGCGCGAGAAATAACTGTGCTCTCAGCCTTGGCAGCCATCGCAGCAGAGACAATTAAGCCGGATTCCTAACGTTTCATTTATATGGAATGGCTTAAAATCTCAACTTCTACCGAAATAGTTCGTATTGCCGTCGATGAGATTGTATATATTCTCGCCGACGGCAATTATTGTGACCTAATGCTTGCCAATGGCACATCGCACAAAATGACGTTTCAACTTCATTATTTCGAAGAATACTTCCGGAAACTTCGTCATAATCCCTTCACGCGTGTAGGACGAAGCATGATTGTCAATAAGAGACATATAAGGGTGGTAAACGTCCCGGACAGGCTGATACGTTTCGGCGGACATACAATTGACACACGCATTCCTACGCTGCGTATGGCTAAACTTGGCAGAGAATCACTCCAGAAACTTAAAAATGAATTGAACGACTATGCAGACCGACCGGAATATAATTGACGTAGACGACGATATTCGCGAGGATAATCGTCCGCAGGAAGTTCCTGTAATCACAATTGAAGAAACACAGGATAACTCCTCCCCGTATCCTTTTAAATCACAAATCTTTACTCGGAAAAATGTGAAGGGAAGAAAAAAACGGAGATATATTAGTGGTGCAGTAGTCGTGCTATGCCTATCAATAGCTGGATTATTATTATGGCAAAATCGCTTTTATCTGATGACTCCCGAAGTGTCATCTTCGGTAAGCGACAATAAAAACATTGAAATCCTTAAATCAACCGCACCTGCATCCTCCTCAGGCACAACAATAACATCCGACAGTTTGCTCGGGGTGGCTTTTGACATGTATTCTCTTTCCGGACTTAAAGCCTCTCTTGAACGGGAAATGCCGGACACGACAGATTCTTCGCTGGTGCTGTTTATGCGTTCTGCCGATTATCATCCTGACGGATCAATGTTGGGCACGGTGATGCTGGATGGTGAGGAATTTCCTTCAAAAGAACGTAAAAGCCGTCCGGCATACATGGCTATTTCCAAAGCCGGAGTTCCTACAATCGGCATCTCTCTTACTGATAAAGTATCTGATTTTATTAAAAATAATAAAGGAGACTTCTTCCGACAATATGTTTTGCTGGGCGACGGCGAACTCCCTTCCTCATTTGCCCTTCATGGAAAAGTGGAACGCGCAGCGATCGGAAGAATGGCAGATGGGCAGCTCTTCTATATCGTAAGCCGACATAAGGAGACTATGTATGATTTCGCAGATGCTCTCCGTGAATACGGCTTCACGGATGCCATATATATTACAGGGGGAAACGGGTATTCTTTCTACCGTACGACAGACGGAGAAACCCACATAAATGCTGAAACAAAAGAAAAAATAAGGAAGTATAGCAAGGCTTCACCCCCGGCTCCCCTTCTTATTTTCCGAAGAGCTGACTGACAGACATTATTATTGATTCAACTAAAGTTGAGCTTGCGAAACTTAAATTATTGATAATTTACCTTCTTATCACTCGTGGTATATATTTATGATAAATATTTTTTTATTGTAGGCTTCAAGCATTATCCAAAGGGTATTTTCTTGTCCACATTGTAAAAACAACTATTGACTGAGATATTATGAATGATTCTTATTACAGAGATTTAATCAGAAAGGTTGATTACAACCAAAATCGGATGTTCAACGGAGAAGATGAATCGGAAAATGATTTCGAGGATTTCTCCCATCTATGGGAGATACTCTTTGATGAAGATCCCGATATTTCACCTGAAACATTTTTTAATGCTGCAGGACTCTGCCTCTATTCTTTCTATGGCACGAGCCAGGATCATGTAGTTGTCTTCAGGAGCATACTCAACAGGTTGAATGCCTCTTTGACCGACCAAACACGTTATGACGAATTCACAAGTGCCTTCATTGATTTCGCTGAAACAGATGATGGGAATTCGGTCTATGGACCGGTCACGGAGATATTCTCAGATATGATGCGGATCGCTATAGAGAAAAGTGATCTCCGGTTGATAAATGCCATACTCAATATGGCAACGAACGAAGATCTGTGGAATAACGATGAGGAAGAGAACAGTGGCTGGGCTGTCTGGTTTTCTGTTTTCCTTGATAAAGATTTCTCAGAGGTTCCGGTATGTCAGGAATCCATCGAAGCGCTCAATAGTCTGAAAGGAAAGTTCAATGATGAGCGCACGCTTGAACGTATCGCACAATTGGATTCAACTCTCAATGCGTAAAAGTGATTCTTAAAAACTGATTATCATTATATTAAAAATAATAAGTAATGGAGGGAATGAAGCAATTAGATAAATCTGTTGAAAGGAAACTCTCTTGGTTGATTTTGCCTTTGTTGGTCATGGCAGTAGTCTTTGTGGTAGATCTCCTTTTAGACTTTAAGATGAATACTATTAATTGGATTATGCCTGCGCTGATAGGTTGTGGTATGATTCCTATTATTTTATTGGATTTTCCATCGCTTATATAAAGTATAAATGTTGGGGATTACTTGCTATCACCATAGCACTCGTGGTGATTATGGCACTAAATATGGGCAATTTCTTTACCAATCTATTGCTGCATTAATATCAAAAAATTTTAGAACTGAGAATAACTTTTATATCACACCGGGTGTCTTCCACATCCGGTGTGATTATTCTATACCTATTCATATTAGTGATGAACGTCGGGAGAAATGACAAGCGAAATTTTCACAAATCTTTCCAATCCGGCTATATCCTATCGACGAACATATCTTTTCTGTCAGTTTTCCATATTTACGATAGAAAATATTAAAGAGAAGATAACCGGCTTTCTGATGACGAGGCAGGCGACGGAAAATATTATTCCAGCTGTAGATATCTTCATAAATTTTCAGATAACCCTCCTTAAGTTGTTCTGCCGACATGGATAGAGGTTGGAAAACCACTTCGGAAGTAGTATAGTCCTTTTGATTAAAATTCACAATTCTCCCCTCTTCAAGCATATCCTTATGCTGCTTGGTGCCGGGGTAAGGTGTAAGAATATGGGATGTGACGGTCTCTATCTTATTCCTTACTATCCAGTCGAGAGTATGTCGGAATGTATCAGGAGTGTCGCCGTCAAGTCCGAATACAAAACTTGCGTTTATCATAATTCCACGGTCATGAATCTCCTTTACGAGTCGCTCGTACCGTTTTACAGAATTCTGATTCTTACTCACTCCTTTCAGGGCATCCTCGCTTAAGGATTCAAAACCAATGAAGAGACCCTGACATCCTGCCTCTTTCATCTCGTCCAACAGACCCGGTATATCGGCGACATTTGCTGAAACAGCTGCCTGCCATTTAAGACGTAATGGTTTTATGGCTTTAAGAAACTCTCTTGTCCAAGCCGGATTACCAATGAAATTATCATCAATAAACATCACATGCCTCTTCCCTATTTTTCTGATATCTTCCACCACATCCTTAATCGGACGGTTGACGTATGAATTCCGGATATTGGCACAGCTGTTATAACAGAACTCACATTTGAAGGGACAACCACGGCTTGCAGAAACAACATTGACATAAAGATATTTGGATGAATCAATCATATCATAAGCCGGACCGACAATTTCCTCAGGTTCAAGATGAATACATATATATTTTTTCTTCAGTGCTCCTATCCTGACATCCTCCACTATGCTGCCCCAGGTCTTTTCAGCAAAACCGATACACAGGGCGTCAAACTTACCTTCAGCGCTTTCAGGACAAGACGTGATATGAATACCCCCTGCCACTACAGGAATTCCCCGCTCCCGGAATAGGGAGGCAATCTCGACAGCTCTCGGGAGAGTATCGACCGTCACCGTAATTCCAACTACATCAGCCTTGACATCTTTAAAATTGATTTCTTCTACATTTTCATTAAGTATCTCTACCTCATTTCCTTCCCTGATTACATTTGCAACTGTAAGGAGTCCTAAAGACGGAGCCATACGGGTTTTCAGTGTGGTATCCATCGGACGCATTCTCATTTTGGGCTGAATCAAAGCGACTTTCATATTATTTGGCATTATTTAATTGAGGAATCGGATTTAAATAAAAACAAGTTCCGTCGGATATGCTGTCCTGACGGGAGTGCCTTTCTTTTTAAAGATATCCACACCTTTATGAGTTACAGAAGTTCCCCAGGGATAATACCAGTATGATTGGGGATGATAATCAGATGTAGATGCTCCTTCCACCGGATTTCTGAACGGCTGAAGAAGCATCAGGAAACCCGCCACAATGATTCCTCCGCAAATAAGCAGATATTTTTTCTTTTTCTTAGTCATAATTTATAAGTTTTTCTTTTTACATTCATCTGATAATACTTCAGACATTGCAAAAGTAAAACTCAATTCATCATTATGAATCAGAAAGTCGTTCCCGTTGTATGAATCATCGCTTTGAATGTATAAACTCGCTCCAATCCATCCAAAATCAAAGCTTGTTGTGTATAATACATGGAGACTTCCGGTAATAGGAAATATCTTATTTTGATCCTAATCGTATCTCATCTTTAACTGTAGCCGCAAATTTTCTACAGATTTTGATTGCATCTTCAGAATTTATTTGTAACTTTACTTTTAACATCAAAGTATTGTAACAAGTAAGCAAAACAGATGCACCCTGACAGCCGTATAGAATATTAGTTTAGTGAAAATGAATTGTCACAACCAATTTAAATAAAAAGGTCAGTTAGGATTACTTGATCTTGATGTTCAAGACATAATATTAAGTAATAAAGTATAGTCATGGATAAGAAAGAGATATTTGACCGAATAGAATATGTGGTGGCGTGTGTTGGAGCTTTCGCACAGCGATATAACCTCTCCAATATGCAAGCTTACGCATATCTACGCCGTTTCACAGGCATTGATTTCCTTCTCGACTGTTATGCTGCCGAGCATACCCTCTCCATTGACGATGCTGTTTCCGACCTCCAAATCATTTGCCAACGGGAAGGAGGTAAGATATGAAACGACTCTATCATGGTTCAAACATAACTATTGAGCAGATAGATCTCTCGAGAAGCAAGCGTGGCAAGGATTTCGGACAAGGCTTTTATCTCAATGCAAATCCTGAACAAGCTATGGAGATGGCAGCTCGAACGACCCGATTTCTCAACGAAGGAACTCCCACTTTATCCTGCTTTGAGTTTGACGAATACGAGGCTATAAAGAATGGGCTGAATATAAAGGTTTTTCCTGATTACTCCAAGGAATGGGCAGAATTTGTTGTGATGAACCGAAAGAATAACTCCGACGTCCCGGCTCATACGTATGATATTGTTATAGGTCCTATTGCTGACGATACGGTTGGAGTTCAGATTCGCCGTTTCATTATGGGCTATTTGTCAGCATCAGCATTGGTCGAAGAACTTAGATTTAAGGGCGACCATGCAGTACAATATTTCTTCGGCACTCCAAAAGCAGTAAACCTCTTAAAACGCGTTGAATTATGACACAAGACTTACAGTTTCAAATAGAATGTCTTGCAGCAGAACTTACTGAAATGCTTATGGCAGAATATGGGTGGGACATACACCGTGCCCTTGACGAACTTTATTCATCAACCACCTTCGCCAAACTCAATGACCCTGAGTGTGGCCTTTACTATCAAGGGGCAGTCTATATCTTCCAATTCCTCAAATCCGAAATCGAAACCGGTAAAGTTGCATAATTTATGGCATAAAAGACTAAATCATAATCTCAGGTTCAAGCTACAATGAACGGGAAAAGCTGGGACGACATGGCACCTCAACCCTAAAGTTAATATAAGATTTACAAGTCATTTTCCTCGGATATGGCGACGGACAAATCAGACGCACTAAATATGGTTCCGACCATCTTGCTAAAGACCGCGAAACCATCCATATCAAGAATCTTGCAGCATACCGTGGTGCAACGATAAAAACGCTCGACGGATATCGCTATGTAATATTAATTCTTTGCGCCATGACACAAATATTGCTAAAAAATCGCCACAATTTACATTACGAGCAACGGCGTTCATGTCGTCGCACACGACCCTAAGGAAAAAAATTGGTATGAGATAAGTGTGGACTTACGCTCTATAGGAAGACCGTAATTCAATAGACATAGATACAAAATTGCCA
>JAIDPA010000160.1 GCA_029062985.1 Muribaculaceae bacterium | reverse complement strand
GATGTTTATAAGAGACAGGTATTATCTTTGCAACGAAATGGTTGCTCAAACGCGTAGAGACGCAACGATAATGAGCATTAAAAGGGAATGAGGTGTGATTCCTCAACAGTACCCGCTGCTGTAATTCCCGCTTCCATTGGAAGCATTGTCATTCTTATTAAGTCACTGGTGAAATACCCGGGAAGGCAAGAATGACAGGGATAAGTCAGAAGACCTGCCTTTCAACATAGACAAAACCCACGGGATTATGGGTCGGACTGTAATTTATGCTCCTTTAGGTGCAGAATATTGTCATTGCTATACAGGATTTCCTGTATGCCGGAACTTATATCCCGTTAAGATACCTTTTAAGGTATTTTGGCGGGTTTTATTTTTTCCGACTTAATACAATGGTAATGACTGATCGATTATTTATTACGTTCTCATTGATTGTTGCAATTGCCTCCGGGGCATGGGGCAAGGATCCGCAGGACACAATTCCAATAGCATTGAAAGAAATTGTGCTGACGGCACCTGTAACACCTCATGACGTGATACCTGTACAGACGCTGACAGGGGAAGAACTGCAAAGACTGAACAGTAACAGTATCGCTGACGCCCTCCGCTATTTTTCCGGGGTTCAGGTAAAAGATTATGGAGGGGTAGGGGGAATTAAGACAGTAAATATCCGCTCTATGGGTACTAACCACACGGGTGTGGTATATGATGGAGTAGAACTCGGAAATGCGCAGAACGGTCAGATTGATCTCGGGCAGTTTTCTCTTGATAATATTGAAGCTCTTTCTCTTTATAATGGTCAGAAAAGTGAGATTCTGCAGCCGGCTAAAGATTTTGGTTCTGCAGGAACAATTTACATAAGGACACGGACTCCTAACTTTAAGGAAGATGAATCATATCATGCAAGAGCTACAATCAGAACGGGTTCTTTTGATTTATTGAATACGTCAGCCTTAGTTGAATTAAGACTTTGCGAGCGTGTCTCAGCCTCTTTAAGTGCGGAATGGATTAATTCAAGTGGAAAATATAAATTTCGTTATCGTCGTGTCAATCCGGCAGGCGAACTTGCATACGACACGACTGCCGTCAGACAAAATGGAGACATCAACGCTACAAGAATAGAATTGAATATACATGGAGCGCTCAGTTCCGGCTCATGGACCTTCAAAGCTTACAATTATAATTCTGAACGAGGTGTGCCGGGAGCAATCGTAAACAATGTATGGCGCAGAGGCGAACGTATTTGGGATACTAATTCATTTGCACAAGGACATTATACCGGTTATTTCGGAAAATTTACGACTTTAAATAATATCAAATATGCATTCTATCGGACTCACTACGTAAACAATGATGATAAGCAAGTTAAGATAGATAATCTTTACAGGCAAAAGGAAATATATTTTTCCTCTGCTAATGAATATGTGATAACGGATTTCTGGCGAGTTTCAGGAAGCTATGATTTTATGTGGAACACGCTGGATGCTGATGTCTATGGATTTGTCAAGCCTGACCGTATTTCACAATATTTATCATTAGCGACTGCAATAGATCAGAAAAGATTTAAAATGCAGGCAAGCGTAGTGAGTACGTTCATTCATGATAAGATAAAAGGGCAGCAGGCTCCCTCGGATAAACATGTCTTTTCTCCTGCCATGTTCATTAACGGCTATCCTCTGCATAACAAGGATTTTTCTGTTCGGTTTTTCTATAAACAATCTTTCAGAATGCCTACATTTAATGATCTGTATTATGCGGATATGGGCAATTCCAAATTATCACCTGAACGGGTAACTCAGTATAACTTCGGAGTTCTATATGACCATAATAAATCATCTCTTATAGCCGCAGCCCGTGTCAGCGGCGACATATACTATAATAGGGTGAGGGATAAAATTGTAGCTTATCCAAAGGGACAACAGTTCCGATGGACAATGCTGAATCTCGGTCTTGTTGACATCCGGGGAATTGATCTGACCGGACTTCTGACATTAAACCCATATAAGGATTTATATCTTACAGTGCGCGGACAATATACCTTTCAAAAAGCAATCGACATCACGAACCCTGCCGATAATTATTACAGAGATCAGATTCCCTACATACCACGTCATTCAGGAGCGGCGGTTGTCAATGCCCAATGGAAAGGGTGGGGCGTAAACTATTCCTGGATATATGTCGGCGAACGCTATAATCAGCAGGAGAACATCAGATATAACTATACGCAACCTTGGTACACCTCCGACATTTCCTTGAGTAAGGATTTCAGGTTGGGACAAGTCAGTCTCCGCGGTCTCGTAGAGATAAATAATCTTTTGAGTCAGGATTATGATGTGATACTCAATTATCCGATGCCTAAACGGAATTTTAGGTTTTCCTTAACAATTGAAATATGACTTTCAGAAAAACTTTCTTATGGTGCCTATCCTTCATGATGCTTGCAGTAAGCTGTCGTGAGGATGAACTTGTGGTGCCTACGGAATATGATATAATAGGGGATGAAACGCGGGAAGGTGAGATTCGCGGGTTTTATCTTGTCAATGAGGGAAATATGGGCTCAAATAAATGCTCACTTGACTTTTATGATTATCACACAGGACTTTATTCAAGAAATATCTATGCTGAAAAGAATCCAAACGTAATCAAGGAACTTGGCGATGTAGGCAACGACATAGGAATCTATGGGAGTAAGCTTTATGTAGTTGTCAATTGCTCACATAAAGTTGAAGTGCTTGATGCCCGTACCGGGGTGAGAATCGGGCAAATCTCCATTCCAAATTGCAGATACGTGAGATTTCATAGAGGTAAGGCATACATAAGTTCTTATGTGGGACCTGTTCTCATTGATCCGGATGCACCAAAAGGAGCTGTTTTTGAAGTTGATACTCTTACATTAGCAGTCACCAGGAAAGTCTCTGTAGGTTATCAACCGGAAGAAATGGAAATAATCGACGATTATATGTATGTTGCCAATTCGGGAGGATATAGGGCTCCGAATTATGATAACACTGTATCAGTGATTCAAATGATCGATTTTAAACAAGTCCAACAAATTCCGGTTGGAATAAATCTTCATCGGCTGAAAAAAGATAAGTATGACAAATTATGGGTGACTTCGAGGGGCGATTATCAGATGCGCCCTTCCAGACTATACGTATTGCAGAAGAAACCCGGCTTTAATCAGATGATTGTCACTGACACCATACCGGTCGCTTGCTCCAATATGGCATTTTATGGTGACAAGATGTATTATTATGCGACTGAATGGAATAATTTTACAGCTACCAATACGATAACTTATGGTGTGATTGACATAAGAACAAAAGAAATTCTATCTGATAATTTTATTAAAGACGGAACGGAAAAAGATATTACCATTCCGTATGGTATTGCAGTTCATCCCGAAACAGGGGATATTTTTGTGACAGATGCTAAAAATTATGTTTCATCTGGTACGCTTTATTGCTTTTCACAAAATGGATTAAAAAAATGGAGTGTACGCACCGGTGATATCCCGGCTCATATAACTTTTTTAAGAAAATGAACAGAAATATTTTTATCTATATTGGTCTGTTGTCAATGATCAGTTGCTCTTCAGACATACCTATGGTAAACCTTGGCATTGACGATGTTTATTACATTCCTCGTATGTCAAAATTGCCATTAGAGTCTGCCTTGACCGGCAAGGAGTATCTTTGGAAAGTCAATGGAGAGGAAGTATCGACCGAGAAAAGCTACATATTTCTTGCAAAGGATGAGGGTATTTATAATCTCTCGTTTGATATAATTGATGAGAATACTCCCTACCATTTTGACTTTACAATAACTGTTCTTCACGAGGAAGTTGAGTATTCACCCTACATATCGAAGGTTTTTGAATATTGTCCGGCACCGGGACAGTTTGTCAACGAAATGCCGAGATATGAGGAGGGTGACAGTTATGAGGATATTCTTAAGAAAGCCGAAGAATCAATTTCAGGAACTAACGATATAATGATAACTCTGGGAGGATTCGGAGGATATGTTACTTTCGGATTTGACCACACAGTCATTAATGTTCCCGGAGAGAAGGATTTCAGAATATGGGGGAACGCTTTTTATGAGTTACTGAATCCTGAAGATCGGGGAGGTTCAGCCGAACCGGGAATTGTTAGTGTAAGCTATGACACTAATTGTAATGGTCTTCCGGATGATGAATGGTACGAATTGGCAGGAAGTGAGTATCACAAACCTTCTACGCTGCATAATTATACGATTACTTATAATCGTCCCGACTCTAATCAGATTCCGGAAGAAGATGACTCCGGATTTCTGGACAACATAAAATATATCCCATGGAAAGATTCCTTCGGGGAGACAGGCTATATATCAAAAAATATATTCCATAGTCAGAGTTATTTCCCTTTATGGCTTTATAAGGATGAGATATCGTTTACCGGCACTTGTCTTTCACCAAACGGAATCGATTTAAGTGGCGCCGGGACTTATTACGTCCTGTATGCGTATGACTGGGGATATGTCGACAATCATCCGAATGATTATTCAGACTTGAATTCATTCGATATATCCTGGGCAGTAGATAAAAAGGGAATACCGGTATATCTTCCCGGAGTGGATTTCATTCGGGTATATACCGGACTGAATCAGTACTGCGGATGGTTAGGAGAAACATCGACTGAACTGAGTCGAGCTCAAGACCTTCACTTGGAGATTTCAGGTGTCCCGCTTCCGAATCCATTGACTAAAACCAAAAAATAATATAAATGAAAATGAAACGATTATTTTTTTTCTTGCACAGCCGGATGTTGATTCCGCTTGCATTAATGGTGATCGGCAGCCTGCCTGCCCGGTCGTATTTTGTCCTTGACTGGAATAAAATAG
The DNA here is from genome assembly GCA_029062985.1 of Muribaculaceae bacterium. GTDB lineage: Bacteria > Bacteroidota > Bacteroidia > Bacteroidales > Muribaculaceae > Lepagella. Next base: position 9,307 of record JAIDPA010000160.1, on the reverse strand, counting down.
AGCATTGGGTTGGGGAAGGGGAGTCCAAAAGCGCCCTTATTGTTCAGTTCAACACTTCCGAAGATCCTTATGCTCATGTGTGGGGATTCCGATGGAGCAGCGAAGATTATGAATCCGGTTCACCAAGTGGTGAGGATATGTTTCGTGCGGTCGCATCCGGAAGTAGTGATCTTCTACTTTTCACCCAATATACAGGGTGGATGGGATGCACTGTTGACGGTATAGGATACTTTGATCCTCAGGGAGAACATATTGCCGATCATCTCTCTTTTGATTTCGCCAATGCCTGCAAGGATGAAAAAATAAGCTTTGATTATTTCACTCCTAACGAAACAATGGGTCAGACAAAGGCTCCCGGTAATCTTACTCCCCTATATTGTAATCGGGCAATAGCTGAATCCAAGAAAAATAATATTCTTGACCATCCAATCAATGCCCTGGAATACGGTTATGCTGCATACGACTATGATTATTGGCTTGCAGACGATTACGTGAAGGAACATGCTAACACGATGCAGTGGCGCTCCGGATGGTATGACGGTTACTGGAGTTATTGGGTTGGAGGCGTCGATTCGGATGAACTTTCTTATTCGGGATTAGGTATGTCATCACGCAAGCTTGCTGACGGACAGGTGGATGTATGGAGTTACACATTGCTTGACAGAAATTCTAATGCATACGGAGAGGCAGTCGAACCGGGAGATCTGCCATTAGACTATTCTCATGACTTCTCCTATAATCTGGTGACCGGAGTTGAATCTGCCGCTAAAGAAGATATGCAGGCAGGGCGCATCTACACCTTGCAAGGCACGAACACGGGATATATTTGGCCCGAAAACCGCAATAACCTTGAACCCGGAATATACATAATTGTCATTCCGGAACATAAATCACGAAAAATAATTATAACCAAATAATAACTTTTTACTAACCACAGAATGAAAAAACAATTAATCTGGCTATCGTCTGCCCTAATCACTCTCACGGGGCTTAATGCACGAGCCGAAATCACAGAAAGTGATTTCGAACAGTACGGACTGTTCGAATACAATGGACTGCCGTATCATGTCCTTGAGGACGGCACAGTGGAATTCTGCTGTGAGGATGTTATCAAGGGAGCTTACGTCTCCGGCAACCATTTGAAGATGGAGACTGTCAACATCCCCTCTGAGGTGGAGCACGACGGTACCAAGTATCGTGTTACCCGTATTGGCGAAAGCGCTTTCCAGGGGTGTACTTCAGTCATCAATGTAACTATCCCTGAAGGAGTCACTGAAATCGGCTATCAAGCATTCTATAATGCCAATAACGTGAAATGGCCTGAGATGCCTTCCACATTGAAGAAGATTGGAGGCAATTGCTTCTATATGTGCCGCGCCCTCGGTTCAATCGTATTGCCGGAGGGCTTAACGACTCTCTCCGACGGTTCTTTCACGAGAACATTCGACTTAGGAGGAAAAATCGATGAGCTTGTGTTTCCGGGCACATTAGAGGAGATAAAGGATAAAAATGGAAAATTTGCACAGCTGTGTCTGGACCGCAAAGCGGGCGAAGTCCGGAAAATCATATTCAATGCCAGCCCTACGATGGAGGATCTGAAATTCTCGTTCAATACTTTCAGTCGCGGTGTGGAGTGTCCCGAAATCGTGATAAACCGCGATCTGGTCGATGCTGACCAGTCATCTTATCCGGTAAGTCTTGATAACGTCACAGGGCTCTCCATACTTCGTTTTGGAGACAAGGTTACACAGGTGCCTGATCTGTCGAGTTGCACATCTTTGACTGCCATCTACTGTGATGCTCCTAATCCTCCGGCAGGGCTGAAATTGCCTGAGGATGCTGTCGGTAAAATCACACTCACCGTACCTGAAAAATATCTAAAGGCGTACTATAAAGATGAGGCATGGTCAGCGCTCCTCCCGGAATTGATTGAGCCGCATCCGGTTGATTCATACGTCGATATGTCGCGTCTTGGTTACATTGTCGGGGAGGGCTCAAATCTGGGTGCTGTTATGATCACCTGGAATGACGGACCCCGTAAAGGTGTTGATAATCTGATATATGGTGTGCGTTTTGATAAGGGTGCTACCCCGGAACAGATTCTGGAAACTGTTGTGAACGCAGATCCTCGCCTGCAACGCACCTCCGGAGGCGGGTACGCTTATGATAATATGGATAAGGGTAGCATCGTTGAGGAATATGACCATACAGCTGATAATACTGCTGACTCCGAATGGAGAATTTATTCTTCCGAAAAACCAGTTGATGGAAGTGTAATTTACTTATGTTATGAATCAACTTCCAAGGGATCGGATGATGTGGCTCCGGCTCCTGAATATACATTCTATATTCCTGAAGAATCCGTGATCGGCGGTCGCATACCCGAGAACTATGAGATGCCGATTGCAGATGATATGATAATCCCGATATGGGTGCGCACAGGAGGTGTGGGCGGCGCATACGCTTACTTCGCATGGGACGCATATCCTTTTGAAGTAAACACTCAAGGAGCCAATCAGGCGGCACAGGCTGAAGGTCGCCCTTATGTGATTGTCGATTTCGCATACGTGAAATTCAACGATGATCCTAAAAATCCGGGAATACACAGATATGTTCCAACGGAACGCGACGTTCTTGCGCAGGTGAATATTTCCAAATCTTCCTTCGGGACCAACGGCAACACGGAAAGTTTCACATCATCATGGAGCGAGAAAATTCCTATGAAAATCGTTGCTCCTGAGAAACCGATTACGAAAATAATAGATACTCAAGTAAGTGTTGTAGGGTCTTTAGCTCAGACTGAACTCAGCAAACTTGTTGAGTATGAACCAAAGGATGCCACATACACACGTTTCTTCGTAGAAGTTTTTGACGAAAACTACGAGGAAAATGCCATCTATCGTCAGGACTGCTTCCCCGCTCCATACACTGACGAGGCAGAGAAGTATCCGGGCTATGATTACACTTTCGGCAAAATGTCAATTTCATCCCCGGCGACCTCTACTGTCTTCAATCTAAAGTATTTCTATGGCCTTGAAGAAACCGGAGACAATGAATATACTCAGAAAAACAAGGTTGAGGGAATGATCGCCTTTAATGTGACGTCAAATCCCGTAAAGGGTGTGGCTCTTGTCGGGGATTATGACGCCACCATAAATGTAGATTGTCATGATCTTCTCCCTATCCGGACATGTGCCTTCCCGACGAAAGCTAATCAAGGAGTTAAGATTTCCATTGAGAATGCCACCATCGAGAATATCGCCAATGTATATGGTGTGAGCGGTTATATGCCTGACGGGGAGACTCTCGGCAAATTTAACGAACTTGTAACCTACAAGCCAGGAGAGTTTGATCTTGTTTTGACCTCGGTTGAGAACGAAAACGTAACCCGTAGTTATCACGTGGTAGTCAATGATCCGATGGCTGAAGAGATGCCGAGTGATTTTACCGAGGGAACTTTCTGGTTGAATGAAGAATGGTTCACCCACAAGAATGGATCGATCAATTATCTCACATCCCCGATCATTGATTCTGATGAGGATATTGTTTATCGTCCTTATACGAGACTGAATAATAACGGAGGTTTCGGTGCCACATCCCAGTATGCAATGATATTCGCAGATAAACTTTTCGTAATGTCTAAGCAGAACCATGATCAGGGAGATATCCGAGGTGAAGTTGGCGGACGTCTGGTAGTGGCTGATGCTCACACATTGAAGAAAATTGCCTCATTTGCCGAAATTGGAGGTGACGGTCGTGCGTGTGTGGGAGTCAATGCGCATAAGGCTTATATAGGGCATCATGCCGGTGTGCGCGTACTTACCTGGGACGATGCTGACAATATGACTCTGGCAGCTTCGGATATCCCCGGTATCGGCAACAACATATCAAGTGACGATACGTCAATCGGAGGCAATCAGGCACTTTACAATCAGCAGGTAGGTGATATGATTGCAACTCGCGACTACGTCTTTATCATCCAGCAGGCTATCGGTGTCCACGTTGTGGATGCGGCGACCGATAAGTTGGTCAAGACCATTAAGGATAAGAAAATCGGAGCAATCACGCAGACTGCCGACGGAATGGTATGGTACGCGACAGGTACCGATGCCTCCAGTGGACATTCAATGCTACATTGTATCAATCCGTTGGATCTGGAGGAGATTCGTGTTGTGGAAGTGCCCGGTGTTATTTCTACCGGTTGGGGCGCATGGCGCAGCAATAATTTCTTCAGCGCAAATAGCAAGCAGATTCTTTATTGGAACGGTTCCGCCTCTTCAATAGAGGCATCCGGCAGTGATATTTATGCCTGGGATACGGAAACAGCTCCCGAAGATCTGAAACCGATATTTGATTTTAAGGGAGTTAAGGGTATCAACGACAATCTCAAACAGCAGGTATATGCTACTATGCGCTACGATGACCGTTCAGGAGAAGTCCTTTTTGCATCAACTACTTCGCCAAATGCCAACTATCGCTATAACTGGTTGAATTTCTATAATACAGAGGAAAAAACTCTTCGTAGCGTACGTCTGAAGGATTATTATTGGTTCCCCGCTATACCGGTCTTCCCGGATGCCTATGGTCCCGAAATGGAGGAAGTGGATGATGTGGTGCTTAACCTGAATGATCCGGCTCACGAAATAGTTCTCAATGTGATGGACCGTGACCACATAGATGCAAATATTCGATGCACCCTGCTCCAGAATCAGATCAGAATGTTTGACGATAATGAAGATTCACCTGTAACAGCCTCTTTGAAAGGAAATGTGCTAAACATCAAGCCGGTTAAAACAGGCGAACAGATACTGGGTATTATGTTTGAATCAAATGGGAAAGTCTCCACACATGCGATTAAGGTGAAGATAGAGGATCATACGACCGTTGTTGATGGTATCGCTGAATCTAATCGCAGTATCCGGACCGAAGGCAATGTCATAGTTATAAAGGGATATGCCGGGACTAAGTTCCGTCTCTTTGACAGCAAAGGAATCGTGGTTGACAATTTTGTTGTTGATTCTGACGAGGCACACCACTCTGTAACGGTTGATTCGGGCATTTATGTGCTTGTAGCTGACAATTGCGAGGCTCGTAAACTTATTATCAGAAAGCGATGATAAGAAGATTTCTGACTATTTTATCAATCTCTCTTGCAGCGGTTTTTATCTCTGCTGCAAGAGAGATTGACTATTCCTGCGGCGTAATCTTTATCAACGAAGACTGGTATGGGCATCAGAACTCCACCGTAAACTATCTTCTCCCGGATGACCCTGACGGCGAATATTGGCATTATAGGGTGATTCAGACTGAAAATCCAGGAATGGAACTCGGTTGCACCAATCAGTATGGAGCAATATGGAATGGCAGATTATATTTGATTGCAAAACAGGAAAAGGATCCGGGAGCTGAAATTGTAGGTGGCAGGATTACGGTTGTCAATGCTTCCGATATGAAGATCATCAAACAATTGCAACTTATAGATCCTTCAGGCAATCAGTGTGACGGAAGAGCATTCTGCGGCGTTACGGAAAGAAAAGGTTATGTGTCATCCAGTAACGGAATCTGGATATTGAATCTTAATACTCTTGAGATTGAGGGACAGGTTGAAGGTTCAGCAAATCCGAATGCGGGGGGAGATAACAACAAGCCAAATAGTGATCCGACAAGCGCTCTCTATTTCGGACAGACAGGCTCTATGATGCTCTCATCCGGAAAGGTGTTTGCTGTCCACCAGCAATATGGGATGCTTGTCATTGACCCTGAATCAGACAAGGTTGTTGAGGTGCTTGATATGCAGATAGTGGACGATGCAATTGAACGCGACACCGGAACAAGACCGCGACGGATGTCAGGAATAGGCTCCTCCATCGTAAAATCTAAAGATGGAAATTTATGGTATTCCGCAGCCAAAAATATACAGGGCACCGGTAGCACCGTGCCTTATATAATTAGACTTGATCCTGAAACTCTTGAGCGAGAGGTAATAAAAATTGAAGGTGAGGATATGTTTCCACCCTCAAATTCGTGGTATGCCTGGACTCCGGATCCGTTTTGTGCATCGAATGTGACCAACAGACTTTATTGGTGCGGAGGTGCCAACAGTTGGTTTACCAATTATCGGGTATTCAGATATGATATTGATAATAGGCGACTCGAAAAAATTCTTGATTTCTCTCAAGAGGAAGGAGACTGGCATGTTTATGGCTGTTCTTTAGGAATAGATCCGGTAAAGGATGAGCTTTATGCCTCGATGTTTCATAAATTTGTGGATCCTACTTATGTCACACGGCGCTTTGATGCTGACGGTAATTTGATTAAGGAATATCCTATGATTTCCAACTATTGGTTTCCATCCCTTCCTGTTTTTCCTAATGGAAACGTATCTTCGGAAAGTGTAGAGATTAAAATAGATTCCGAGGAGTCATTCGGTAATGTTTATTCTATTGATGGAATTCTTATTAAGAACTCAGTAGAGTTTGGCAAATGGGAAGGAATAAATCCGGGAATATATTTGTGGAAATCCCTAAATAAATCAAGAAAAGTAATTGTAAATTAACATGGTCAAACTATTTTTCAGGGAAATCCTTTTTAAGGATTAAGTTTGAGAAATCCTAAACAAAAAAGCGTGTTCCGATCGGAACACGCTTTTTTGTTTATAGTTATTGTTTACTGCATACCTGCTGATTCGTATGATGGCATCTCCATCTCTTCGCCACCTTGTTCGCGCTGCTGTTTCCCCTTCATGTTGCCGAAGGAGTATTTGATGGTGAGGCGCACGGTTGTTCCTCCGCGCCAGCGTTCGTTATACTGAGTGTAGCCGGGTCCGTTTGTTGTGCTTTTGAAACGTCGCGAGTTAAAGACGTCACGGCAGTTGAGTGAGAACGACCATGCTCCGACATTCTTACGCAATCCGAGATTCAGACCCCAGCCACCCTGACGTGAGCCTTGGGCTGTGAGGCGTTTTGAATTGTATGAGCCGGTGGCTTGGAAAGAAAGACTCCACGGCAGACGGACACTCGCCATTATTCGGGCATCCCAGGCAAAGCTGTTCTGCTTGTCGCCGGAGATAATTTCTGAAAATCCATTGTCGCCAACGAAATTATATGACCATGCCCCAATATGATTGTTATAGAGATTGACAGTCGTGGTGAGGTCAAGCTTACTCCTGAAAAGGGAGTTCTTTACCACAATCTCGCAACCTGAGTTATTTTCATCTGCAACATTAGCCCAAGTCGAATACATCACCTCACCGTCAAGAGCACTTACACGGTTCATCATGTTTGACGTGGTGCGCATATAAGCGGATACGGAAATGATATGGTATGTCCAGGATTTCAGATAATTCAACTCAAATGAATTTGAATACTGAGGCTGAAGTTCCGGATTACCGTAAGAAACATTCGTAGGGTCGGAATAATCGCGGAAAGAGTTCAGCTGTCCTCCCCAGGGGCGACGTAATCTGCGGGTATAATTCACCTGTATTTCGTTATCATGTGGCAGCGACCACGAGATGTATGCTGACGGGAAAAGTGCGAAATTATTTTTCTTATATTCCGGCACATCATCTTTCGTTTCAAACTCCGGCACACCGTTTTCTATTCCGAGACAAGCGAGCGAACGGGTCCGCACCTGCCATTGCTCAGCACGCAATCCTGCTGAAAAACTGAAATTCCTGACTTTCCCTCCCAGAGTCGCATAGAATGCATTGATATTATTGCTATATATGAAATTATTATAGCGTGAAGGGTTGAAAGTCATATCTTCTGCTGAAGAACCCGTAAAATAGTCGATAGGAGATTTCTCATGACTGAAGTTTCCGTTATAACCGGCTTCCAGCTTAAGATGCTCGTTGAGCTGGTTTGTGTAATCCACTTTTGCTTCCCACGAATTGCTTCTCACCTTCATGTTGCGTTCCTGATATTCCGTTTCTTCAATATCATTAACCGGGTCAGGATATACAATATCCTGAAGATAGGAGGTCCAGCCGTTATTGCCCCAGAAATTATAAGAACCCGTAATGTCAAGAGTGTGGTTATCGCTCCATTTGTGGAGATAGCTGAGTTCGCCGTGTGCCACTCTCATATCCCCGTTTGAACGGGAGAGATTGAGATTGGACGACCAGTTTCCCGGAACGTTTGAAACATATTTTGTGGAAGAATGGCTCCAATTATGTCCGAACATTCCGAATCCGTTTGCAGAAATATCATCTTTATCAGTAACATGATAAGTGGCACCCAAGCGGAAGAAAACACCATTGCCATGAGAAGGACTCTCTCCATCGGAGTTGGTGTACGTGCCGTTGTCAAAAGTGCGTCTCATTAGCGATCCTCCGGTATTGTGGCGCATACGGAATCCAACCCCGGCAAAGGCATCAACCTTGCTGCTGTTATAATTGACGTTAACACTGGCATTGCCTCCTCCGCGTGTATTCGCACTCAGTTCGGCACTGCCATAATAACCTGCCTTTCGGTCTTTCTTCAAGACAATATTAATGATTCCGGCAGTTCCTTCGGGACTATACTTGGCGGAAGGATTCGTAATAACCTCAATTTTCTCTATAGTTTCAGCCGGAATCTGTTCAAGAATCTGAGCACGATTATCAGCAGTCAGACCTGATTCCTTGCCGTTTATCCAGATAGTGACAGATGAATTTCCGCGTAATGAGACTTCTCCATCCTGATCTACCTCCACAGATGGGATTGATTCGAGGAGTTCGGACGCGGATTGTCCGGCTGCTGTAATGTTGGCGTCAACAGTAAATACTTTTTTATCCAATTCAAATTTCATCTGGCTTCTTATCCCTTCTACCACCACTTCCTGAAGAATTTTGGTGTCATCAGCAAGACGAAGTGTGCCCAGATCGACATTTGAGCCTCCGATATTAACAGGTCTTTCCTGAGATATGCTTCCTACATTGGATACCTTAATTATATATTTACCGTCCTTGACTGAGGGAAGTTTGAAAACACCGTTTTCATCAGTATTAGTGCCTATCGGGAGTGGTTTCCCTGTAGAGGCGTTGATAAGCTGCACGGTAGCAAATTCCACCGGTTCTCCACTGTCTTTACTGATCACCTTCCCGGTGATATCGCCGATAGCGAATGCGGAAAGCGGGAGAAGTCCTGCACAAACAGGCAACAGGAATTTTAGATTCATAATTAAAACTATATTCTACTGAATTTTTATAAGAGTTTAAGTCTAATCAAAAACTAAGACATATACAACCCTGAAAAGGTTTAAAAGGTAAAAGTTAAAAGTTGAGGAAATTTTAAGAATCCCCTAATCAATAAACCTCTAATTCCCCAAC
>JAIDPA010000016.1 GCA_029062985.1 Muribaculaceae bacterium | reverse complement strand
AAATCCCACATTATCCCATATTTATTAGACCAAAATAGTAAGAGATAGAAGTAACTCATGCACATATTGTCCACTTTTACCAATCGCACATTAGGACCGTAATCAGTCATAAACAAACGAACGAGTCTATTCTTCGCAACATTCTCATAGCAAGCACGGTGGATTATTCAAAAATCAGTTGCTCACATCCCAATTTTTTAGTAATTTTGCACTTGAACCCCGCGATGTGTGGTGCCTCAGAGGAGGACAAACACTGGTTATTGGACGGTTCATTTACATAGAAAGGCGTTTTATGCGCTTTGTTCTTGGCATATAGAAATCTGACAGTTTCAATATCGAAGTCAAGTTCGAAGCAACCAAAGACGCTCATTGGTATGCAATATCATACTTTTACTTCATGCTATTTGGTGTGAGGTTTTGGTATTTTTATTCATACGACGTGAGTATCTGGCGTTGCTCGTTCAACTTCGATGGGCAATGTCAGAGCCTCTATATGTGGAACGAGTGATAACGGACGCTCACGTTTTTGTTAAACCAATCAAATTATAACATACAAGTAAAATCAGAAGAAGACAAATATGACAAACCTGATAACCATAATATCACTTTCTATAATAGCCTTATTCTTTCTCTACTTTTGTTGGGAAATACTTAAATTGCATAAAGCTGCAAAAATTGTAATTGCCGTATCAAACTCGGAAAATATTCTCAACTCATTAACTTCAGGTAAGTTAGCTGAACTTGCGAATACATACAGAAGATCTATTACAATCAATCTAAATGGTGAAGACAAAACTACTATTCCAGCGTCTGATTATTTTAATGAAATTTCTGTTGGGAGAGAATTCAAGTTCAATGTGAGAATGCTTGATTCAGCATCAGGTGTTTTGGTAGGATTAGGATTACTAGGAACTTTTCTTGGTCTCACTGTGGGTATTAAAGGCTTCAATACCTCTACCGCCAGTGATATTCAAGCAAGCATACAAGGCCTTCTCGATGGTATGGGAACAGCCTTTTTGACCTCTCTTTTCGGCATGGGGCTATCCTTGTTATTTACTGTATTTTTTGACAAACCAGGCCGTAAGAAATTACAGCGAGCCATTATTAATTTGGATAAAATATTAGATGATAAATACTATGTCGAAGATTACCAATTAATCATTCATAGTCAGCAAGAGCTTTTCCATAAGTTGGCTAATGAAATAAGTATCAAAATTAATGAAGGATCAGAAAATATAGTAGACGAAATTAAAGAGGGTCTTTCTTATACTTCTGATACTGGGGGAAAAGCAACTATCTCCAATGCTATCCGTGTAATATTAAGAGAGAATGAGGAACAAACAAAAGCTCTTAAATCATTCTCTACAGATTTAGCCATAGAGCTAAACAATGGCTTTGACGAAGTGCTGTCACGCCAAATGCAACAGCGAATACTGCCATTGATGGAGAATGTCGACACCACTACGAAGGCTATAGTTGAACATATTGATCAAATGGCACTCGCAGTTTCTGCACCAGCAACAGATATGCTCGAAAAAATTGTTTCCGAGTTAAAAACGAGCATGATGAATATCGTAGATGAATTTAAGACAAGTCTATCTGGGTCAGCAACCGGAGAATTAGAGAAACTTGCGATGTCTCTAGGTACAGCCACACAGACTATGGGTGAGTTTCCACAAAACATGGCACAGATATCATCCACTTTACAAGTTACGATTGAAGAGGTTAAGGATGCTATAGCCGAGATTACCAGTTCGTCTGCAAATGCGAATTCTTCTGCGATGCGTCAGATGCAAGAGCAGATCACAATGGCTACTACCTCAATGAGTGTAGCAATCGAACAGGTAAAAGAAGTGATGGGAGACATGTCAAATACATCTAAAGTTCAATCGGAAAAGATGATGCAAGAACTTACATCTACCGTGGAACGTCTTGGTGGTATCTTAGAAGGAACAGTTTCTACGGTTGCATCTAATATTGATTCTTCCTTCTCAAAGATTTCAGAGAATGTAACGAATAGCCATACCGAACTTGTAATGTTACAAGGTGAAACTACTTCAAAAACAGAAAAATTGTTGGAAACATTCAATGCTGGTTTAGATCGCCTTGAAAGAATGAACGCTATTGTTGCGGAAACTATGAATCAATTCCAGCTAGCCCAAGGACAGATAAGCGGCACAACTGCACACTTACAGACAATAACCGGCGACATGAAACTTGCAACTCAATTGTTTGGAAAAAGTCAGTCTGATTATCAGGACAAACTCAGTTATATTCAAACTAAGAGTCAGGAAGGGATCAATGCAGTTGAAAATTTATTACGTCAATCAGGTTCGTTATCTGAAGAATATGCCCGGAAGTTTGAGATTATACGGCAAGGTCTTGGAAGTATATTCTCTCAATTACAAACTGGACTCTCTGAATATAGTAGAACCGTTCAAGCCACTACCCAGAAATATCTCGATCTCTACAGTACGAGCCTAACAAATACTACTGATAAATTATCGAGCACTATTTCTCAACAAAATGAGGTTGTTGAAATGTTAGTTTCAGCACTTGATAAGAACAAAATCAAATGAGGAAGCGGAGTCCAATAGATACTGAAGAGAGGGAAGACAATGCTTTTTCCTTATCAACCGGTGACCTAATGGCAGGTCTCCTGTTTATATTTATCTTGCTCCTAATGGGTGCACTTCTTCAAGTGCAAGAAAAGGCAGAGCAAGATGAGGAGATAGTGCGTAGATATGATCAGGTAAAAACTCAGCTATATATTGATTTAGAAGAGGAATTCAAAGACGATTTAAAAGTATGGAGAGCAGAAATTGATTCAACAACACTGTGTGTCCGTTTTCAAGAGCCATCAATGTTATTTGACAATAACATGTCTACTCTAAAGGATAATTTTAAAGTAATCCTGACTGACTTTTTCCCAAGATATATAGATGTTCTTACAAAGCCTGAATATCGCGACAATATTGAAGAAATCCGAATTGAAGGGCATACTGACAGTAATGGTGAATATTTCCATAATATGCAGTTGTCTCAGGATCGAACAAGAGCAGTTTTGCAATATTGTATGGGACTGCTAGACTCTTCTAAAATTGAATGGAGCCGTACACTCATAACCGCCAATGGACTATCTTCAAGTCATCCTATTTTACGCGATGGAATTGAAGACAAAAGTTTATCACGACGCGTAGAATTCCGAGTAAGGACTAATGCAGAGAAGCAACTTGAGGACATTGCGTCAAAAAGAGCTAGGAGGGACTAATATGGATAATATTTATTCTCTACTAGATTTGAACGCTGATCTGCTTTCAAATTTTTCTATTCAAGCAAACGTGATTGAGGATAGGGGTACTGAACGAATTCTGAATCAAAACATTAAAAAACTTGATCAAATTGAACGTATTCATGGATCAGAGGTCGAATGTAAAATGCCTTCACATAAGATCAATGCTGTTGTACAGAAGATTCTTAGAAAGGTACTAAAAAATAGTGATGAGGAAATCTCTCTTCCCGAATTAAGAATTATTTCGTATAACCTATCTCAGTTTCATGGAGAAGATCAAGCTTACTTTTATGCTCTTGAATTATTGAAAAATGAATGGAACGATATGTTCTTCAATGGAATTGCCTCTTATCTCCTTTCTTCATGGAATCATATCCGAGAAGATTATTTATCTAGTTGTATTAGTTTATTTACTTCTCAGCTACAGTCATATTCCGGATCCATTCAGCGTTATCAGAAACTAAAGGAAAATATAGATTTCTTTAAAGAAGGCGGACCTCTACGTCTTGGCTCTTTTGTAGTACGGAAGAAAATTGCACTGAAAGAAGCCCCAATGGTGATAGGATATAAACAATCCGCTTTTGCTCATGCATACTTTTCAGATGTCATTATAAAATTTATCAAAGACACTGATCTACCCGATGTTGATTATCTGGAAGATGAAATATTCGCATATCATAAGGAAGACAGAACTAAAAAAATAGTATTTGCAAATTTGATTTTGGCTGCTGAAACTATAGGAGATACATTTCGTCAACGCAAAATTAGTTCGGTAGCTCGTCGAATTCTTGGAGATATTACTTTATCTGCAACTTGGGCTCCCTTCCAAGGTGCTACTGAAGAGGAAATATCTAAGCTCAGACGCGCCTCAGAGTTAGCAAACCTTTGGGTGAATCGTATGGTCATAGAAGCTTTTTTTGAAGTCTGTGTCCAAGATAAGGCCCGCGAAAGATTTTGGATTGATTATGCTAAGGAAGTCACTGGCTTTAAGATTGCCGGATCTTCCTTGGTTCGTAGATTATTGCAACAAGATCCCAGAATAGACATTCAAACGTTGACTAAATGTTTTATTGAGACAAATTCAAATCTATCGAGAACATCTGCCTTAATATTAGTTTTCAGAGGGAAAGCCGTGATAGAATTTTCGGACGTTGGCTCAGTATATGCATATAATGTGACTAATTCATTTGTTTCAACGGTTCTTAAGAGTAGAAAAAGAATAGAGAAGACTGATGAATTAAAAGACACCTCACTGCCAATTCTTGTTGAGTCTCAAGGCTATTATTCTTGGCTTCAAGAAGAAGGTAGATTAACTCATCGAGGGGAATGGGAATCACGATTACGCACGTGGATGAGGGAGAAAGTATTTGTGTCTTCTAATGTTGATCCTAATCGTTATGAGGTTGATGAACTATTTACATTACATCCTATTTCGTATGATCAGCCGAAACTTGAAGATGTAGCTATAACTACAAACCCTGAAGTTATAGAACCTCCTCATTTTTATGATTCAGATAGTGATCAGGTTGAAGAAAAGGAAGAGCATAATTTTAATGCTATGAGTACTGGGTTATCCAAACCAATGGAGACAGCCTTAGCAAGTACTTGTACAAAAGAAATCTTCCAAAAGAACACTGATAAAACAATATGGGAATTATTAGATTCACCTAAAATCATTTCTAGTAAATGGGTTTTTGATGGACTTTGTCAAGTTGTTGGAACATTGACGGGCTTTCACCTACATATAGTGAATAAGAAGCTTAATAAATATGCGAAAATAAAAGATTTTAAAATAAATACGGAGAATAAAGGGAATATATGGATAAGAAAGTCTCAGTCTAAAGGTTGGTTACCTATAATATATTTTATAGATAATAAGGAAATTAATTTGGGTCTTATAAAACTTTCCAAGGGACGAGTGTTATACCGTATTTCTCAAGAACATACAGAATGTAAAATTTATCCAATCGAATAATCATGCTCATACAAACTCTTTATAAAGACGGATTAGTATTTTCTTCCTATCAGGATGATGTGCCAATTGAATTTAAAAAATGGCCAGACACCAACGATTGTATCTACTATTTCCCACTATCTACATTGGTAGATAATGGTAATGCAACATTCAAAGAGAATGCATGCTACGTGCCATTCGGTAGTATTTATCTTCTAGATAAAGATGATAGGATTCTTCTTGATATTCCGAAAGATTATCCTTTTGGGTTACGATTATGCGCTAATGGTATTCTAAAGGATGATACCTTTTCCTATAAGATAGAATATCTCAGTCATGTTCCGGATGGTAAAGTACTTAATGTTGAACAGTGCGGATATGCAATCGTTGTCAATGGAAAGACATATCTGTTTAATCAGAAACAATTTGAATTTGTAGATGCGGTAAGAGCTTTTAATGGTATCCCTGTGGATTGTAAAACCTTTGAAACAAACCTTATCTTCTTTGAAAAAATAAAATCACTAGGCAAAAAATGCGGATGCATCTTTGATAGTTATCTTGAAAATGAAAATGTCTTTCACCCAGAAAAGATTAAACTATCAATTGATCGTGATGACGAAGGTTTTTCTATTATTCCAGAAATTGAATCTGAAGAGAATGATGGTTTCAAATATTCTTATGAAAAAAATAGAAAAGTTCCTGGGGTATATCCAGTTCAGAATGGTAATGGAGAACGAACACGTGTGGTTCTGACAGAATCTCAAAAGGACTCGTTGTCAGAATTAAAACGCAAAGGACGGAGAATTACATCCAAAGAAGAAATCAAAGATATAATAGACCATGCTATCGAATTTTTCGATCCAGATCAGTTTGACTTATCTGTACTTTACAGTGATCGTGTAATAGAAATTGGTGTCTATAAGCCAAGATTCTATCCTTTCATATGTCCTTATAAATCTTGTTGGGTTGCCGGAGCAACTGTAGAAACAGATGAAAATGGAACCACTAAAATAACTGTTTCTGATGAATCCGAATTATCGGATCTAAACGCAGCAATTGTTGAAGCAGAAAGTGCAGGGGATGACATAATACATTATCAAGGTACTCTTGTTGGCATTGAGGACGCAAAATATCTATCAAAAATAGCAGAACGACAAATCTCAAAAAAGAATGGAGTTATAGAACTTGATGAAGAGGAACAGAAAAAAGTACTCATTATTAAAGAAAATGCTGACCAGCTTGAGTTTGAGGCAGAAGAACGTAATATAGAAACAGGTGACCATTACACACTCTACACTAATTCATATCTACGGAAAGACTTTAAATTGAAAGATCATCAACAGGAGGGAGTGGCTTGGTTGCAACATCTATATAATAACAAGGCGAACGGATGCTTGATGGCTGATGATATGGGGTTAGGTAAGACACTTCAAATTCTATATTTCATAGACTGGCATTTTAGGAATCATCCGATTCATAAGCCGTATCTTATAGTTGCACCAGTATCACTACTAGAAAATTGGCGTAATGAATATGAACGCTTCTTTGATGAGCCACGACTCAAAATTGCGACATTAACATCAAAAGACGTCCCTCGTAAGTTTGATAAGCGAATAGTTGATTTAATGTCAAAAGAAGACATTATTCTAACCAACTATGAGTCGCTCAGAATATCGCAACTGAATTTCTGTGCGGTAAATTATGAAATAGTTGTGCTTGATGAGGCTCAAAAAATTAAATCTCCAGGTACACTAGTCACAAATGCTGCAAAGGCGCTGAAAAGCCAGTTTAAAATAGCGATGACTGGCACTCCCGTCGAGAATTCCCTGTTGGATTTATGGTGCATAATGGACTTTTGTGTTCCTGGGTTACTTGATAATGCTAAGTCATTTTCTGCTAAATACCAGCTTCCTCTCCGAAATAAAGACACAGATATTGTTGCACTTGGAAATGAGATCCATGATTCTTTAGGAATTCACTTCATGCGACGTATGAAGATGGATGTGGCACAAGATTTACCTGAAAAGATTGAGGTGAAACAACATGCAGAAATGCCAGAACTACAAAAGACAGTTTATCTCGCTGCAATAGAAAAGTATAATAAAGGCATACAGCCGAATATGCTTGTTACAATTCAAAATATTAGAGCAATCTCAGAACATCCTTTTCTGTATCAAGACCTATTGGATAATCACAGAATTGAAGAATTGCTTGAAACATCTGCAAGGCTAATTGTAACAGAAAAATTTATTAATGAAATTCGTGACCGTAACGAGAAGGCTATTATATTTGTTGAACGTAAGGAGGTGCAACGAATGCTTCAGCGAATGCTTCATGAAAATTATGGTCTTGTCCCCAAAATCATCAATGGCGATACTCCAGCTTCCTCATCAAAAACGTCCCCTAATAAACAAAGCCGCCAGTCGAGTATTGATGAATTTCAATCAAAACCAGGATTTGACGTAATAATTATGTCACCTGTAGCTGCTGGAATGGGTCTAAATGTTACTGAAGCCAACAACATTATACATTATAGTCGGCACTGGAATCCGGCAAAAGAGAATCAAGCAACAGATCGTGCATATCGCATAGGGCAAACAAGAACTGTGAGGGTATATTACCCAATGGCTGTCAGCAAAGATTTTCATTCATTCGATTTAACTTTGGATGAATTACTATCTAATAAGACTCAGTTGGCAACCTCTACAATTTTTCCAACAGAAAGGGTTGAAGTTAGACCAGACGAGATCGGTTCCAAACTCTTTGATGTTTAGAGATGAGATGTTGCCAGCAGCTATCAATAACACCCCGACAACATTGTAATCTACAAACACTTAACATATTACCAGCAATCACGAATAAAGATTAAATATATTATTCTACATTTAACATACCCTAATTCAAAAAAAGGTTTCAATAGATGGCTCAACTTCTACAAATACTTATGTAACCAGTTCTAAAATTAGAACTCGATACTGTTTCTTTGAGTGTGTCTGATAGAGGGCATTAAAAAAGGATCAGCCAAATTTTGACCGGTCCGAACAAGTTTGTAATTTTAGGTGACCAAACTTAAAATACAAACAAATGGATTTGACAAAATTACAATTTTCTGAGCTGATGTGCAAATATGCAGCCGAAGGAAATGGTCTTCACGATCTGATGGAGATCAAACTTGAGGGTATGATGGTCGCCGAACGCAGTGAGTTTCTGGCAGAAAATCAGGGGAATAAGGGTAACGGTTACCGTCCCGGCACCACCTATGGACAAGGGAGTAAACTTGAGTTCCGCATACCTCGCGACAGATACGGCAACTTCCATCCGCAGATACTCGCCATATTGCGTGAAACACTACGTCAAAACTATTCTAACCAAACTATATTTACTAATGAGTAGTTTGGCAGCTATTGATTATAGGTTTATTTGATAGTAAAACCTATACAAGATTACATCACTAAAAGGTTACTACTAATTATTCTTATTAATGAGGTTGACAATGACTTTCACCATAGTGTCCTTTTCCTCGGTGCGACTTTCAGCGATCATTAGAGTAAGGGCGACCAGAGTATTATCGGCAATTCGCTTGCTGCCATCTTCATTGTAGAGAATGCCGTTACCGTTGAGAAACCATAGGAACAGAGTTGCGGCGATGCGTTTGTTGCCGTCACTGAAAGAATGGTTTTTCGTTACAAGATACAGAAGCATGGCTGCTTTCTCCTCAACTGAGGGATAAAGGTCAACGCCTCCAAATGTTTGATAGATCTGCCCAATAGAGCTTTTGAAAGAATCGTCCTTTTCATTTCCAAAGAGAGTGCTTCCACCGAATTTCTCATGCAGTTCGCGTATGACTTCCAGAGCATTCTCGTATGTTGCATGGAATGCCTCGTTGCCGGTGGTATCTTCAATCTTCAATTCCTGGTAGTCGTAACGATCAAGAGTGTCAAGGGCGTATGTGTAATCTACTACAACATCAAGTAACGAGCGACTATCATCGGTAAGTTTCTCCTGATTTTGAATAGTACGACCAAGCACTTTCACTAACTGGCTCAACTCATCATACTTTTGGGATGCGATTCGCTCATTGATAGCATAGCCTTGCAAAAGATACTGTTTCAAGATTTTATTAGCCCAGATGCGGAAAGCTGTAGCATTCTTAGAATTGACACGATAACCCACTGAAAGGATTGCATCAAGATTATAATGAGCAACGACCTCTACAGAAGAACCACGAAAACCACGATTCACGACTGTTTCCATTTTGGAAATAGTCGTGTCACGCTCCAATTCACCGGACTCGAAAATGTTTTTCAGATGTTTTGAGATGGCTGGAACTTTTGTGCCAAAAAGCTCTGCAATCTGACGTTGGGTAAGCCAGATTGTATCGCCATGAACAGTTACGTCCAACTGAGTTTCCCCATTGGGCGTTTTATATATCACAAGTTTTGTCTCGTTATTCGTTTCCATGGTACAAAATTAATTAAAATTCCTGATATTACGACACTTCCTATTTTAAACTATCGTCGAAATTCTTCGGATTTGGTGCCGTTGGCGATGGCGTCTATCTCGTCGGCTATTTGGCTCGTCATTGTGGATAATTAAAGAAACTCGCCGATTTTCAATTCGTCGGAGGAGAGTTTGATGTAGTCCATGAAGGTCTTTTGGGTTTTGTGGCAGCTGACGTGCATCATCTGGAGGATCACTTTAGACTCTTACTCACAGAAACCTGTCTTTTTGTCATCGATAGCGTGGATGATTTCTATTTTGAGGTCTTCGGGATAGTCCTCGTTTGCTATATAGCATGTGATTATGGCGTTGAATCCGATCTTTGTCGATACGTCTGGTGGCAACGTGGTAGATGACTGCTTCTATACGCTGCATAAAACAAAGGTCCGCCATTAGAAGATGTTTTGCTCACGTCATTAACGACATGAGCAAATTGTAAATCCAATATAATCAACCCATTAAATCTACTTAAACATTACTATGTACATTAACCGATCAAACCATATCTGATTTGTCGGCTATCTCTTTGTTAAAGTTTTTTATCTCATCCGAAATAAGTTGCTTAAGTTCTTTTTGTGGGACAATCAGTTTGTATTCGGCTACTCCGATAGGTTTTGTGAAACCGTCTAAAGCGAGTTCGACCTCCACATTATCTTTCTCTGCACAAAGGATTATGCCTATGGAGGGATTTTCATCTTTGCTTTTTCTAACTTATCGAGTAGCGACAGGTATACTGCTTGATCTTTTCGACAAGTCTTCGTTCCAGCTCCATTTCAAGAATAGGCTCAGTCACACCTAAGAAGCCCATGCAATAGGAGTCCTTAAATACTTCATTAGCATAAGCCGCCTGAACATTAGGGAGCGTCAAGGCAAAATTGTTAGAGGTATTTGTTACAGGCAATTGAGTGTGCATTCCCATATTGATGGCGTTAACCATCAGGTCTCGATTCCATTTCTTAGCGATTGTCTGCTCAGCGTAATATAGGATCGCCTCGTCATCATCACCGAGTTTAGCAATCAGCTTATTAATATTCCACCACGGCAAAACTCCGACAGCGTGTCGGAGTTTTGGAGATGATTCACGAAATCGCACATAGTACCGCTTCATATCCCAAAGATTTGTAACCGACATACCCATCTTTGGATAGGCTGCCTTCAAATCCCCAGAGAGCCGTTTTACCACACTGTCACCATGTTTACTATCAAGCTTACGCTCATACAAAAGCTTACCGATTTCCCAGTGCATTTCATTGGACGATTCTACAATAGCACGAGCTGCCTTATTTCTGGATGTTTCAATAACTGCGACAGCTTGACGCAGAATTTCATTATATTCTGACTCATTATGAGTGGCGATGATAGTTTCCATAACACAAAATTACTAAATAATTCCTGAATATCAGGTATCTACTTCAATAATTCTATCAGAATTCTTTGGATTTGGTGCCGTTGGCGATGGCGTCTATCTCGTCGGCGATTTGGCTCGTTATAGATACCATCATACTCGTCATAGATACCATCATACTCGTCATAGATATCATTATATAGGAATCTCGCCGATTTTCAATTCGTCGGAGGAGAGTTTGATGAATTATTATTTTCTACCGTTAACATATATCCAAAACCTCTTTGATTTATTATTGAAATCGATGGGTCATGGCGCAATATTCGGCGAAGTTTATGTATGTAACCGTGGAGAGAGTTGCGGTTGCTTTGCTCGTCGCGTTGCCACACAGCAATCATCAATTCAGATGCATCGACTGTCTTTCCGATACAGGTTGCCAATCGTTGCAGTATCTTAGCCTCGAAGTGTGTAAGTTCCAGTCTCCGTTCCTCCAAAGAAAGCGTCTGAGTAGTAACATTGAATATATACCGTCCAATATGAAATTTGATATCCTCGCCACGGTTGTTATATCTACAGAGCAGCGCCTTTATCCTCACTATCAGTTCACGGAGTTCAAAGGGCTTTTTCAGATAGTCGTTTGCTCCAATTTCAAAACCTTCTTCCACATCATCAATTGTGCTTTTAGCAGTAAGAAAAAGCAAAGGAACTGTCGGTGACAACTTCCTTATCTCTTTCGCCATAGTAAAACCATCCATTTTAGGCATCATGACATCTGCAACGACTATATCTGCAGCTTCGGTCTTGAATTTCTCAAGCCCGGCTATGCCGTCAACAGCTGTCAGGACATCATAGCCTTGTCCACGCAAAGTGTCGGCGACAATCAGCGTCAGGTCTTCTTCATCTTCTACAAACAGTATCTTATTGCTCATCTTTGCTGAATTTGATTGAGAATACAGAGCCTTCCCCTTCTTTACTTTTTACCACGATTGACCATCCCATTTTATCGAGAATACTCTTCACATAATATAATCCTATGCCATAGCCACGGACATCCTGGCGGTTGCCATGCGGGACACGGTAAAACTTATTGAAAAGATAGGGAATCGACTTTGATGGAATACCTATACCATTGTCCATGATCGAAAGGCATTTATTGTCGGCAGTTATGGTTATCTCAACGCTGCCGTTGGAATATTTGATTGCGTTGTCTATTAAATTGTTCAATATATTTGACAGATGTGCTTTATCCGCTTCTACCGAAGCATCCTTATCCACGTCTACATTTATCGTAATCTTTTTATCACTCCTCATCCGTTGAGCGATGGAAATTTCATCTATAAAGGTCTGCAGATAAATTGTCTCAGGTTTCAGTCTCATTGTCTTACGGCGCTCCATACTCATTGCCAAAATATTTTCGACAAGTTCGCCAAGACGTTTCAACTGTTTGTTGGCGATATTGAGATATGTTACCTTTTTCTGAGGGTCACTAATAGTGTCATAATTTAGCAAAGCATCGTTGGCTGAATAAGCGATAGCGATAGGAGTTTTCAGCTCATGTGTCATATTGCTTACAAAATCATCCTTCATTTCTTCAATAGTTCGTAATCGTGACACTGTACGGAATAAATACCAAAAAGCCATGGCAAACGCAACCAGAAGAAGAAAAACGGTTACGATTACGCCTGACATCTCTGATATTATATGGTCAGTCAGAGGGCTCATATAGGCTTTATAGTATAGGTCCTCGTTAGGGTTTATGTTTAATCGGAATGAATCTAATCCGTATCCTCCCCTGAATTCCGGATTACTGCAAACCACTGAATCGTTGCTGTTGACAACTTCCACACATAAAAAATCCGGATAGATATACCTGTAAGAAAGCTGATTTCGTAATACGCTATCCATCACTGCCATGTCATAAGGAATATACTTATCCATTATTATGTGGAATTGTCTGCTCATTGCATCAATCATCTGATTGGAATAGGCACCGCTTTCTGACAGCATCGCCCGTTCTTCAACAACAGTTCCGTCCACCTCTGTCCTGACAGACATGAGTTGTCCGTTCTCATCTCTGTAAGTTGAAGCTTCCGCTTTTCGGGGGGCATTATATTCCTCTATTTCCTCTTGGAGCTGCACATTTGATGCCAATCCCTGTGCTCTGCCTGCACGATACATCAGGTCATCTATATCTGCATCAGCTAATGCCGTCATCACATCTCGTTCGACATTGGCTTTTATTGTATTATATAGCGATATGAGATAGTAGACATTACAGCCGAAAATGACAGCAATGACAATAATAAAAGTTGCCGATATTGCCTTAAAGCGTTTCACATCTGCCAACCGCAAAGTTCCCACGGTATCATATTAAAATTATTAATCACTTTAAAATTATTAATCACTGCAAAGTTACTGATAATCCGCCATACAATTGATTACGCCGGCTTCGATTTAAGACTAAATAAGGGAGCAGTTAAGACTAAATAAGGTTGATAAAGGTTAGGTTGAGGGTAAGTGTAGGTAATTTTGCTCCTAAAAAAATGCAATGAGAAAAGCTTTCATTTTCATAACAATCTTACATAGCGTAGCTTCTTATGCTCAGACAGTGGAGCCTGATACTATTTCTGCTCAACAGCTCGATGAAGTTGTTGTAAAAGGAGATAAACCAAAGATTAAAGGAGAGGACGGAATTATGGTAGTTGACCTCCCGGGAATTGTCAAGGACAAACCGGTCAGCAATATCCTTGAAGCCCTTGGCTATCTGCCCGGTGTCACAAACAACAATGGGATAATCGGACTCACCGGAGCTTCAAATGTCACTATTATTCTCAATGGCGAGCTGACCAATATGCCGCTCGGGAATCTTTATCAACTTCTCTACAATACTCCGGTCGACAGACTTAAAAATGTCGAGATCATGTATTCTGCTCCAGCCAAATATCACGTCAACGGTGCAGTAATCAATGTGGTTCTTAAAACTCCCACGCCTCTTGATGGGCTGCAAGGACAGCTCAGAACCGGATACAATCAGGCGCACTATGGTTCGTATGGCGGTGTACTGGCTGCCACATTCGCTATAAAAGACTGGACTTTTGATTTAAACTACGGACTCACGCGCAGTAAATCGTGGAGCCGAGAGGAAACATGGTCAAATCATCTTTATGATGGCAACCGAACTATGATTGAAGATGATATGCGCCGCATTGGGCAGAACTGGAGCAATTCCATATTTACCTCCATTTCATGGAAAACGCTCAAACTAACATATAACGGTCAGTTGATCTCCGATTCCAAGAGCCGTGGATTCTCATCGGGGACGTTGGGCAACTATACAACTTCCTCCAAGATGCTATCTCCTGTAAGTTATCATAACTTGTCCATGCGTTACACTGCCCCGTTCGGTATGGCTATAGGCGCTGAATATGCCCTCTATTCGGAGAAACGTTCACAGACCCTGTTTAAGGATTCCGATTATGTGCTTAGCTCTGAAAATCATCAGGAGATAGACCGCTGGCATGTTTATGTTGATCAACAGCATCCGATCGGCAACTGGCAACTGAACTATGGCATGGAGTATCAGCACTCGAAAGACCATAGTTCGCAACATTACGCATTGTCAGCCAATACTGACTTCGATGATATTCTCAATGAGGATGTTGCGAGTCTTTATGTCGGCACACAACGGTCGTTTGAATGGGGTTTATCATTCAATGTTTCGGCAAAGGGAGAATACTATCACAATAAATTTCAGCATAACTGGAATTTAATTCCTCAGCTTGGAGCTACATACTACAAGACACCGAATAGCATATTCCAACTCAATCTCAACACCCAACGTATCTATCCGTCATATTGGGAACTCCATGGCGGGACAAGTCATATTGACGACTACTCTACAGTGATAGGTAATCCTGAGCTACAGCCATACATCCAATATGACGCGCAATTCAACTACATTCTAAGGCAGAAATATGTTGCGACCCTCTATTTTCAATATGGAGATAAAACCACTGTGCAATTGCCTTATCAATCACCAGAAAGTCCTAATCTTATCTATCAGACTATTAACATGAACTTTGAGCGTGTCGTAGGGCTTAATTTCTACGCACCTTTCGGAGTCGGCTATATCTGGAATGCTACAGCCTCAGCAAACGTTATGAATAGACAGGCTAAGGCTAATCATTTCCATGACATCAGCTTCGACAACTGCAAATGGATTTTCTATGGGTCATTAAGCAATTCTTTCAAGTTCAGTCAGAACAGTCCTGTTTCGGTTTCGGTGGATTTCAGCTACATTTCTCCATCATTGCAAGGGATAGCAGATATGTCAGGAATATGGAGGATTGATGCCGGAGTCAAATGGCAGTTCGGGAAGAAAAGATGCTGTGAATTTGATTTGAAAGCCGATGACATATTCAACAAATGGTCGCCTACAATGACTATCAACAATACCGGTCAGGATTACAGGATGAAAGTCAGAGATATGACGCGTAATCTCAAACTGACATTCATCTGGCGATTCAACGGTTTCAAGCCTAAAGACAACAATATCGATACTTCCCGATTTGGCACAGGGAAATAAATCTTAACCATTTAGTTTTGCCGATACAGGTAGGTTGGTGAAATTCAGTCAACTGACACTTTCGGTTACAACAATAAACCCTTGAATCGGACGGTTGATCGATTCAAGGATTTATTTTCTTTAATTTCTTTGTAAAATACGAACCACACGCCGGGCATTGCGGGAATAGAATCAATACGACTCCACCACGATTATGCGTAAATACATGACCACACCGGAGACATTTCCTTTCTTGAAGTTCTATAAGCATATCTTTTATTTTTGAGTTAATTTATCATCATTATCCACCACTATGCGGCAGAATAATTATTAAATTTGAGTTTCGCAGGCTTTACTTTGAGATTAAACGGATAAGTTAAATTGAAAATTGTGTATATCATTACTGCGATTTTGTCAGCACAAGGAAGATGAATGAAAACCTCCCTCCCCAGTATGCCTCTCGCTTTAATTACTTTCTATGGGGTTGATTGTGTGAGGATATCTTTTTTAATTTGAATCCTGATGAAAAAATTTTCATTACAGGGGTTGAGTTTTGCGAAGACTGTGTGTCTTTATAGTGTATGACAAACAAAAATGACATAGAACAGCTTTTCAAAGCCCATTACGAACAGATGTACCGGTTGGCAGTGGCTCTTCTGCATGACGATGACCTTGCGCGCGACATCGTACATGACGTATTCATCTCATTGCTCAACGGGACACAGGCTGCCGCTCCCTCGGGAGGATACCTTCTTAAAGCAGTCAGGAACCGATGTCTCAACCATATCAGAGACTGCGAGATTCATCAGCGAATAGCCACCCGATATTTCCTCAACAATGAGGAATATGATGAGGAGGATTTTCCCGATGAAGAGACACTTCAACGGATTGATTCCCTGATTAGATATGACATTTCAACGCAAGCAAGACGCGTCATGGAATTACGTTTCACCGACGGACTGCCTTTCGCTCGTATCGCGGCAATCATGGGCATAAGTGAGACAGCGGTATATCGTCATTTAAGTCATGCACTAACAATCATCCGCAAAAAACTCAAAGAAAATGGATAACTACGACTCAAAATATGATGTGGTGCTCGATATAATCGAACACCCTGGCAATTACACACCTGAACAGCTGGATAACATATTCTCTGACTCTGAAACGCGCGAGATATATAATCTTATCTGCAAAGCTGATTCTGCCATAGAATCAAATAGAAAAATTGATGTCGAAGCTGAATGGAAGATTTTTTCAAGGAAAAATTCTCTCAGACGCAGTATCCCCTTCATGCGTTTTAACAGCCGGGCAGCTTCAATATGGCTCATAATCAGTTCGTCAGTCGTGGCTGTAGCTGCAGGAATAGCCATAACAGTAAGTGTAGCAGATCAAAAGTCAGCTCCGGATGTCAAAGATGAGGTTGCTCTCCACTCCCCTTCTGCTTCTAACGAAGAAGAGAAGACCGTCACGGAAGCCGATTCCATGAAAATTGATATGGAGCCAGTAATATTTGAAGATGAAACCCTTGAGACAATTATGAAAAAAATTGCCACCAATTATGGTATTTCTATCAAATTCAATAATAAAGAGGCTGCTACCCTTCACCTCTACTATAAATTTGACCCTGCCCTTCCTCTTGATGAAGTTATAGGTCAGCTAAACATGTTCGAGCAGATTAATATTAGACAAAGCGGCGACACACTAACCATTGACTGAAATGAAAACACTCCTGACCATTATAATGGCTGTCATTACCTTTGCATCAGCCAATGCCTATAAATATTCATATTCATTCAGCAATACCCCTATCTCTGATGCTATTGTCAGAATTAGCAAAGATCATCCTGATGTGAATATATCCTTTATTTATAAAGAACTCGGCAATTATAAGACCTCTGTAAGAATAAACACGGATGATGCCTATGAAGCCTTAAGACAGACTATCGGGATAAATCCCATTTCAATTCTGAGAAAAGGGAATGATTATTTCATAGAGGCGTTGCAGCATGGCAAATTCTGTTACACAGGGCGCGTCATAGGCAGTGACAATGAGCCTGTAATAGCTGCTACCGTCATGTTGCTTGCCCCTAAAGATTCGACTGTCATCACATACGGCATAACCGACGAAACCGGACTCTTCTCCATACCCTGCGACAGGCAAGGTGTGATCGGAAAATTATCAAGCCTCGGTTATAGGACTCTACTGAAAAAATTCAATTCCTTCTCTGTGGGAACATTGAGAATGGAAGAACAGGCAATCTCCTTGCGTACAGTCTCGGTGGAGGCAGATAACGCACGTCTTTACTCCGACAAGTCAGTCTATATGCCGACCTCCTCCCAGAAAAACGCTTCAATGTCAGGCGCCGATCTTCTCAATCACATGGCTATCCCTCAGTTGGGACTTATCTCCGACAATTCTATCGTCACAAATGGCGGAAAGCCCGTTGCAGTCTTTATCAATTATCTCCCGGCTACTGAAAAGGATCTGTTAGCGATGCATGTCAATGACGTGAAAAGAGTGGAATATCTTGAATATTCATCCGATCCTCGCCTTCAGGGGAATCCTTATGTGGTCAACTTCATAATGCAGCAATATGAATTCGGAGGATATGCAAAACTGTATGGCTTCGGCTCCTGTCTTAACGGGCAAACCGAACAGGCAATAGGCAATGTCAGACTGCAATACAAAAATATGACTTATGACCTCATGGGATCTGCCTTCAATCAAAGCAGCCATCACGAAGGTCAGAATATGACCGAAACATTCCGGCTTCCTCAGGAAGACGGGGCTATCAAGGAATTTGAGCGGAGATCAGAGACAGAAATCTCAAAATATCACCGCAACAACTACTACCTTATATTCCGTGCAACCTATAATTCTGATAAGATACAAGCCTCAACACTGATTAACAGTAATCTTGACCGCCGACCAAATAAAATCAGCCAAGGAATGGTAAGGTATTCACCGGGAATCTATCCCGACGGTGAATATTACTCTACGGCAAGCGATTTTTCAAAATTTATCTCTTACAATGGATATTATTTCTTCAGTCTTCCCAAAAATAATTCAATTACATTTACACCACGTTACAGTCTGTCGCATACTGCACAAAACAGTTTTTATTCTGAGCAGGGTTATCCAACCATTCAGAACGATGCGTCCGACAACACAAACAAATTATCCGGGGATTTGAAGTTTAAACATGATTTCGGCAAGTACGGCAGTCTTTTGGGCTTTGTCAAAGGCTCATACGAATATAATCACACTCAATATTCCGGGTCAGTGAATACGCTTGACCGCGCTAAAACCTTGCGTATGGGCTTAGGACTCAGTTATGAGCTTACCGTCAGGAATATACGCGGACACTTAGGATTTGGCTGGGACTGGGATAAGCTTCAGTTCGGCTCCATGACTGACAGGCGTAATGCTCCCTCGTTTGACGCGTCGCTCCAATATACACCTGACAGACATCATTCTCTCTCAGCTATATTTGAATATAAAACTTGGTTGCCTTTACCTAACTTCAAGAGTAATCAGATCATCACAGCCTCTCCTTTTCTGAAATATACGGGAAATCCGAATCTTATACCGGCAAAAAGCCTGGATTTTGATTTTTCATATACCTTTATTCCAAACAATAATTACAGTCTGAGCGCATACGGATGGGGCTGGATTGTCAAAGACCGTTATGCATACGATTACGAAGCCGACAGTAACGGAGTGGTCCGCACTATCAAGCAGCCAATGGGCTCCTATGCTCAGGGGAGATACGGATTGACAGGAACTATACGTCTATTCGACCGATCCCTGTCATTTACAGGCGATTTAAGTCAATTGTTCAATCATAATGGAAAACCCTACAACGTCAATCATTTCCATGTCTACTACACTCTTCAGATGCTGTATTATCTCAAGAGCTGGAACTTCGGGGTGCGTTATGCTTCTTCCGTAGGCACCTGGGATGGTATGATGAATGGAATCTGGGGGCGCTATAAGGATGATTATTATCTCAATATTGGATGGTCAAATTCAAACTGGAAAATTTCAGCCATGATCCGCAATATCGGAAGATGGAATTGGAAAAGTGCAGTCCGGGTCATGAATAGTGAATTTTACAGCACAAAAGAGACCCTTCTCACCGGAAATTACCATGCTATGATCCGCCTCACTGCCACATATACTTTCGGCTTTGGCAAAAAGGTGAAACGGGATAACGAGCCTCAGATTTCAGGTTCGGCTTCATCGGGTATCTTGAAATAAATAAGTTGAAAATTGAAAACTGTGATACCTTTTGCTTTGGTTTTGTCGTGCGGAGAGGTTGGGGACAACCATACTTTATCGTTTTTATGGAAAAAGATTTGGGTATCTTGGTGAAAATCCCTATCTTTGCGAACAACTTAAGGAAGTTAAGCATTCCTATTTCATAGGAGTGTGTATTTTGTCCGTATCCATATCGATTCTAAAGCCTATGAATAACGGTCAGCAAATAATAAAATTATGAGCGAAAAGCGCAAATCCGCCCTTAAAACAATTTATAAGGACGGTTGGGGATACATCAGAGACCTTCAGGATAATATCGGTAAGGAACTTCTCTCGGAATTTATTTCTGTGGGATTCATTATCTGTGGTTATACTCGCACAAGCAAGACATGGAGAATATCCAAGCTTGGACAAAGCTATGTGCGCGACCTTGACCTCGCTTAATAAGTAAGTAACGAATAAAATAACATATCAATGGATGGAGATTATCCATCCATTTTTTTGTAAAGACGTTAGAACATGTGTTTTGTAGTTCTCTGGATTCCAACGGTTAATCACGTTCCCATTCCTTTTGACAGTCCATTGCATGGAGGAGAAAGAAAATTCAATATCTCAGATGATCCCTCTGAGCCCTTCTTTGTGATTGTGAAGACTAAGGGGAAAGATCTTGATATACTGATTCAGAAGGAACACACTACATCCGAATTCGAGCATTTCCTGACGTTGCACTATCTGGACTTTAGCCATAATGGAATGGTCAAATACTCTTTTGATGCTAAGTTCCTTGAAAATAGCGAATTTGGGTTTGATGACAAGACCTTTCCGGAAGCAATCTATCATCTCATAAAGAGTTTTTACCATGTCCATGAGTTTCATGAAGATGAAAGCGACTCCTCGTTCAAACCATTTGTAAGCGCTGAGGATATTGACATCCATAAGAGAGATAACCTTGCATTGCGTCATTATCTGAAAAATTATGAAAGAGCCGTTCTTGACCTTGTCAATAGCGCAAAACGCTTATTGCGATATGTTACCGATCTTGAAAAGAAAGGACAAGGTCAGGAGTCAATCAGGGAATATGATTCATTCCCCGATATGTACGTAATGGCATTGGGCTACGATACCTATATCAGATCCCTATTTGAATCCGTTTATAATAAAGAATGCAGGATTACCAATGAGGATAAAGAACTAAGGAGAAGAGCCTTCAATCTTGAAAATTCAGTACGGTATTTTAAGGCTCTCTATGTCTATTTTGATACAAGAATTAGACAAAAAAATTATTTTTCCATTCTTAAAAAGGCTGAGGATAATCTGAAAAATTCTGAAGAAAGCCTAAGACGGCTGGAAACAAATCTGGAAGCGACACAGGCATCCCTTAATCTTTCACAACAGAGCCTTGATACTGCTGGAGAATCATTAGACACATCAAAATCTAATCTTTCAGAGACTATTAGTGCTGCAAAGTCATCAACAAAATTTGCAGTCATCAGCATTGTGATAAGTGCTTTATTCAGTATTGCAGGCATTCTTTATTCAATAAAGACATCCGATGACTCAACAAGACAACTTGAGAAGGTGAAGTCTGAACTGATTGAGACATTGAATGAAGTAAAGCAGGGAAAATCTGTTGATGAAAGTAAATTGACTCCGGCATTGCCTGAATAATCAATAACTTTCAAAAACAGTACAAACAAAATTAATTGACATAAGGGATCAGTATCTTCTGATAGGAATATACTGGTTGAAGTCAATAAGCGGAGATTCAATAACGAAGTGCAAAATAGACTAAATAAATCTTCCTCTATTCTCCGGGGGAAGGCCCAACGACCAGGGGGCAGAGCCCCCGATGAGTGATCTGCGAATCTACACCTCCCTTAACCGGCGAGACCAAGAAAGAAACTCAATTTTGAAACTCCTAAGAAGGTTTTATTCCGATTAATTTATAATTTTGCAGTTGCCGATTGAGAGTAGGATACCTTATTGCTTTGGTTTTGTCGTGCGGGGAGGTTGGGGACAACCTCCCTCCCCGGTGTTTACATCTGCCCTATTGCCTCGGTTTTGTTGACGCGGAGAGGCTGGAGACAACTTCCCTCCCCGGGCTTTTTAAAATTAAATTTAAAAAAATTTTTAAGTGCGCACAACTATTGCGCACACGCATTATAATTTCGCATCGAATTTAAAATCATCATTCAACTTTGGCAAGATTAAGTTGAGAATTATCAATTATAAAAGTTATGAAGACAATTGAAGGTTACGATGTGAAGATTTTCACTGACAATATTGAAGAAAATGCACTTTCTCAGATCAGGGAATTAATATCGATAGATGTGTTCTCAGATAAAAAGATCCGAATTATGCCGGATGTTCATGCAGGTGCCGGGTGCGTGATTGGGTTCACAGGGAATCTTGGAGATAAGGTCATTCCGAATATCGTAGGGGTCGATATAGGATGCGGGATGCGTGTGTTGAATCTTGGTAAACTTTCAGATATTGATTATCATGCTTTCCACCAACATATCCGCTCTTCTGTTCCTTCCGGTAAGATAGTAAGGGAATCGCGCTTCGGTTTCGCGCCCCTCGTCAATGAAGAGATGGATATCTATAGGGAAGCCAAGCAGTTGGTCACGGAGCTTTATTGCTACCGCCAGCTGAAAGATTCAGGACGCTTAAACAAATCAATCGGCACCTTAGGAGGGGGAAACCATTTTATCGAACTTGATAAAGACGATGAAGGGAATGTCTACCTGGTGATTCATACAGGCTCACGAAATCTCGGCAAACAGGTGGCTGAAATTTATCAGGCAAAAGCAATCAGCCACCTCACTGCCGGAGCTGATGAATTAGAAAGAGAGATAAGACGCACGATTGAAGAATATAAAGCTGCCGGTCGCCGCTCGGAACTGCAGGAAGTAATCAAGCAGATGCGTAAAAAAGTCAGCAAGGGCACCCCCTCTCTTCCCGATTCTCTATGCTATGTCGAAGATGAAGCCCGCGAACATTACCTCCACGATATGCGTATATGTCAGCGCTGGGCGGTGCTCAACAGAAAGCTAATCTCCCTGCTGCTACTGAAGTTCTTCCCTGAGGCAGTTGCTACAGAGGAATTCGAGTCTGTGCATAATTACATAAGTGATGACAATCTTATCCGTAAGGGAGCAATCTCTGCTAACTCCGGGGAACGCTGCATCATTCCGCTCAATATGCGCGACGGGTCACTTATATGCACCGGCAAGGGTAATGCCGACTGGAACAACTCCGCGCCTCATGGAGCCGGAAGAGTATTGAGTCGTGCGGAGGCATTCCGTGTCATCACAATGGACGACTTCCGCCATTCAATGAAAGGGATTTATTCGGAATCGATCAACGATGCCACACTTGATGAATCTCCTATGGTCTATAAGCCTGCATCTGAGATAATCTCAAATATAGGGGACACTGTCACAATTGATACCATCATACGTCCGATATTCAATTTTAAGGCGTCGTAGAAATTGAAAATTGAAAGTTGAAAATTGTGATAGCTTTTGCTCGGGATAAGTCATATAAGTCATATAAGTCATATAAGTCTTATAAATCTTATAAGACTTATATGACTTAAAATTTTTGATGCCTCAAGCCTAATGCCTAATGCCTCGAGCCTAATGCCTAATGCCTCGCGCCTAACGCCTGACGGCTTTCTTATAGAAACGACCGAACAGATATGAGGCTGCCTCCTTTAATTCCGGGAAACGGAATATCCACATTATCATTATGTAGCAGGCAGCTCCGGCTGTTATCCCAATCAAAAGTTTAAGGAATGGAGCAGAAACCACACTGAAGGCAATCAGTGAGCATCCTGCCATAATTACCCCTGCCATCATGAAGGGGAACAGATCAAGGAGCATTTTCCTTAACGGATAGCCTACTGCTATGGAAGTCATGCAGACAATTACGCAATAAGTGGCAACCGATGCCCACAGCTGTCCCCACACTAACAATGTAACATCTTTCGAACTGATAGTCAAAATTATGGCAATGAGTATGGCTGCATCTTTTACTACTTCTATCGAAAACAATCTTTTTCCGTAGCCTTTGGCAAGGATATAATTTCCATATAGCGACACGAGCACCACAGGGATGCCTCTAACAGTAAGAATCTGAAATAAAGGCACTGCCGCATCCCATTTCTGACCGAAAAGCGTATGAAAAAGAGGCTCACCCACTGCGGCAAGACCCATCATCGCAGGGAAAAGGATAAAAGCTGTGAACCTGTTGATTTTCCTGACATAACGTATGAATGCCTCTCCATCGTCCTGCACGCGCGACAATAAGGGGACAAATGAGGCTGTCAGGATTTGAGAAAGCGAGGCGCTCCCCATCTTACTCCATTTGTCAGCCTGCGTATAGACGCCAAGCGAGCGTAAGGAATAGAACGCACCGATGACAAAGGAATAGACAGTAAGAAACAACGTATTCAGCATAGACGATGAGAAAACGCTCAGACCTATGCGCCATATACGTCGCAACGAATCCATCCGTATAAAACAGCATGGCAGCCATCTTCCGGTAGCCCAAAGTATTCCAGTTTTTACCCCTGCAAGAGTAACCGACTGCCAGACAAGCGCCCACGCGCCATACCCTGCAATTGCAAGTCCGATACCGACTCCTCCGCCTGCAATCTGCCCTATGACATTGCTGACGGCAATCATCTTGACATCCATCCTTTTCATCAGACGATTCGTCTGCACAATTGCAAGAGCATTAAGCACAAAAGTCAGAAACATCACTTTTGACAGAGGAATCAGACGACGGTCGCCCTGGAATATATCGGCTATCAGAGGGGCACACACCCACAATATGACATAAATCGAACAGCTGACAATGAGATTGAACCAAAACACTGTGGAATAATCCTCTTCAGTAGGATTTTTTCTTTGAAGCAAGGCAGCTCCGAAGCCACTGTCGGCAAAAATAATAGCGAATGACTGAAACACCAACAACGCACCGACAAGACCAAAATCCTCCTGCGAAACTACATTGGCAAGCACCACTCCCACAACTCCGTAGAGCACTTGTGAGGCAAGCCGGTCGATTGTGTTCCATTTAAGGGTGCCCGCTGTGCGTTGTTTCAGCTCACTCATCAGTCTCAGTCTTCTCTTCCGGATATATCTCTTCTACACTTACAATAGTGTCATGCTCCTCAGCTGACGGCAAGGGGAACAGCTTGCCTCCTCCCACCTTCTTTATCACCGGCTCTCCTTTGTAGTAGATTTTGGTAGAGCCGAGCCCTTTCACATTCAGAACGTCTACTGCCCAGCAGCCTATTGTGCCGCTACCCAGAATCTTACATTGCACCTTTTCGGCTTCAAGACGGTCAGCGGAAATAGTTCCGGTCCCAATCATCTTGAAAGTTGCCTCACGGCATGAGCCGGAAACGTTTACGGAGCCGTTTCCGGTGTTCAAGGCAGCCTCGACTTTGTTACTCTTCAAATTCTCCACGTTCAACATCCCGTTGCCAATCTGAGTCGCCTTAAATTCAGCACAAGGGACAGGATTTTCCACAACCAATGTGAAGTTTGAAGAATTCTCCACTGAAGTCAGGAAATCAGAGTAGACATACAGCACGGGCAAATCAGGTTTCCCCACGTCTTCCGTAGAGACCTGAATCCTCAGCTGGCCGTCTTTAGGAGTGATGATAAATGCATCGGCAAAGTCTTTTGAGCCTCTATACTGAACGTAACCGGAAGAATCCGGCAAACAGCGATAGACTACGTTGACATTATCCGTAACACGCAGACGATCAAATTGTCCGACCTCTAATTTGTAATCCTGTATATCATCTTGTGCGATAATATTTGAAAAAGTGAAAACCACAAAAAGCAGAAAGAGAATTTTTCTCATAAAGTAATATAGTTTAGAGTTTAGGCGCAAGGCGCAAGGCGCAAGGCTCAAGGCTCAAGGCTCAAGGCTTTATAAGATAAACAAAACTCCCGGCTATTCAGCTATAATATTTATCCTCAATTTCACGGAAAATATGTTCCAATTCGCCTGCTGTCTCAGCCCTGAGCATTTTTATCCTTGTCTGCCGGAAATCGGGCAAGCCTTTAAACAGCGGAGTGGCAGCCAGATGACGACGTATATGCAGGATTCCCCGATATTCATCTATACGGTCGATACTTTCACGTATCTGACGCCTCAAGATAGCAAATTTTTCAGCTTCGCTCACCGGCTCACGACTCCCCTCTTTCATATACCGGGCTACCTCCTTGAAAATCCAGGGGGCGCCGATTGCCCCTCTTCCTATCATGACTCCATCCACACCGTAATCTTCAAATGCCTTTACAGCTGCCTCGGGGGTTGTGATATCGCCATTTCCAATAATTGGAATTTCCATCCTCGGGTCAGCTTTCAGCGCCCCAATCAGAGTCCAGTCAGCTTCCCCGGTGTACATCTGAGACCGAGTCCTGCCATGAACGGTCAGAGCCTTTATGCCGCAATCCTGCAGGCGTGGTCCCAGATCTGTAATTATCTTATTCTCACAGTCCCAGCCAAGCCTTGTCTTCACCGTGACCGGAAGGGAAACAGCTTTCACGACAGCTTCCGTTATGGCAAGCATTTTCGGAATGTCACGCAACATTCCGGCGCCGGCTCCTTTCCCTGCCACTTTCTTCACAGGGCATCCGAAATTAATATCAATCAAATCGGGCTGAGCTTCCTCTACCATTCTGGCAGCCTCGACCATAGCCTCCGGATCCCTACCATAAATCTGTATTGCCACGGGGCGCTCCCGCTGATCAATCGTCAGCTTCCTGGCAGTCGAGGCTATATTCCTGACCAAAGCCTCTGCCGAAACGAACTCAGTATATACCATGGCAGCCCCCTGCTCACGGCATATAAGCCGGAAAGAAGGGTCTGTCACATCTTCCATCGGGGCAAGCATGACGGGACGCTCACCAAGCTCAATATCTCCGATCTTCATTTATCAACATAATGTCAGTGTGGAACATCCGGCTGAGAGAATCAGCTGCGCAATTTCTCTAAATTCTTCCGATGCGACCTCTCTTATCCTTCCGGCAACTGCAGCCGAATCATACACCTCATTATAGAACATCATATTTTTTGCTAACGCCATTGAACGCGATTCCCTATTGTCAGATTGAACAAGCATCTGTCCGCAATACTGGCGTTTTATTTTCTCAAATTTGGTTGGAGACGGTCCTGACTGCGCGATACGGTCGAGTTCGTTAATGACAATCGACCTGCATTTATCCACCTTTGAAGGATCCGAGCCAAAATAAACCATCCAAAGCGAAGTGTCGCTCATGAGCCCCACAAGGCTATCGACAGTATAGACATATCCTCTTTTCTCTCTCAATTCCCTGTTTAGGACGGAATTCATGCCCGGACCTCCGAAATAATTATTAAAGAGGAAAAGAGCGAACCGACGGGAATCATCGCGCCCGAAAAGACGCGTGCCCACAATTGTGTTTGCCTGATTGTTGCCTGCCTCCTCCCTTTCATTGAATGCCTGGATAGCGGGCGGGGCAAGACGCACAGGAGGATTAGAGGGGAAATGCAACTTTCCAAAATATTTCTCAACCAGAGCGAGAAATTTTTCAGCCTTCATAGGAGATGAGCAATACATCACCATATTGCCGGGGGTATAGAATCGCTCCACAAAGTTACGGCAGTCTTCTCCCGTAAGTTTTTTCACACTTTCAGGGGTGCCTAATATATTATGAGAAAGCCCTGAGCCTTTATAAATCAGCTCCTCAAATTTATCAAATACCGAATCGGAAGGAGAATCCAGATAGCTCTTGATTTCTTCAATCACAACTTCCCTCTCCTTATCTATCTCATTTTTCGGGAACTGACTTGAAGAAATAATGTCGACAAGAAGTTCCACTGCCCTTTCCTCATATCCTGCCGGGGCGTTAGTATAGACCATTGTCGTTTCCTTGGAAGTATACGCATTCAGTTCGCCACCGACCTCTTCCATGCGACAGGAGACCTGCCAGCTTTTACGATGGAGGGTCCCTTTAAACAGGGTGTGCTCCACAAAGTGTGCAAGACCATATTTAGTTTCTGACTCATCACGACTGCCGGCATTGACCAGCGTGCCGATATAACTAACTAAACTGTCTGTCTGCCAGAAAACGACCCGAAGACCGTTCGACAGAGTAAAGACTGAATATAATTGGCTCATAATGATACATTTGAATTATGATTCCATGGAGTTGTTTTAAATCGGGAAAACGTATCTGACCTGAAAAGACGCCTGAAAATGCTGTTTCCGTGATGAGTTAAACAAACTTCTATGAATTGAATGCGCAAAATTAATAAAAAATTCTGTAATTTTGCATATTGACAAACTGACCATAAACTATTTTGCAAGCATCCGGCGAAAGGCATCAGTCAATAGGCATTAGGTATCCCGCAGGGGGCAGTGCGCCTCAAACATATAACCTTATACTCGCCTAAACCTTTCAACCTTAAGTTGAGCCTGCGAAACTTAAATTAATAACTTAAATTTAAAATTAGCTGAATGGACATGAGAATACTCAGATATGCTGCTTTCCTGCTCATTTTTATAAATCTGGCAACACTTTTTTCCTGTTCCTCATCGGGGGGACAGTCAAATCACAGGCAACTCCCTCTGGAAAACCTTAAAACTCTCGATAAAACCCTTGAGGATGCTCCTCTTTATGTCCAAAAAAAACAGGATATAATTGATTCTCTCCGTCGGGTTGCCGAATCGGAAAATGATCCCGAGAAAAAATGGCACACCCTTCTTGCCCTCTCCTCGCAATACAGGCTCGCCAATGCCGATTCTGCCGTGCTGATTGCCAAGCATGCTTTAGAAACAATCCCCGAGGGTCTTTCAGAAGAGGAAATCCTAAAGGGAAAACTCATCTACATCCAGGCATTGGCTACCAGCGGACTCTTCTATGCCACCTTAAGCCGTCTTGACTCTTTAAAAAATAAGGATTTATCTCTTGAATCGAAAATA
The DNA here is from genome assembly GCA_029062985.1 of Muribaculaceae bacterium. Classification (GTDB taxonomy): domain Bacteria; phylum Bacteroidota; class Bacteroidia; order Bacteroidales; family Muribaculaceae; genus Lepagella. The sequence goes on along the minus strand of JAIDPA010000016.1, from coordinate 7,858 downwards.
GAACTCTGGAAGACCGCACGTATAGCCTATTCCTACGCCGCATCCTACACTCAGGGACTTGACCAATACACCATGAGTCTTATTGCCAAGCAGGATATTGCAAAAGACAGTCTGCTCAAATATCTTCCCCCTGAGAATACCTTGCGCAGATTTCTATATTGCTCCGATCTTGTCAATTCTTCCAACTGGGATCGTGCGAAACAGGAGCTAACCAAGTTTCTTAAAGAGGTGCCACCCTCCGATAATCTCCACGGAATGGTGGCGTATCAGCTTGCACAGGCTTATAAGAATCAGGGTGATTTCACCAATTATGTAACTTATCTGGCTGATGCGGCAGGAAGCGACATACAGGCTAACGTGAAAGAAGGACTCGCAATGCAGGAACTTGCAAAGTGGCTCTACCAGCAAGGAGACCATGACAGGGCTAACAGATATATCTCGGCTGCTCTCTCCGATGCTACGAGCGGAAATGTAAGAATGCGAACGGCGGCTATATCCAATATTGCTCCTCTCATTGAATCATCCAACCGCAGAGAGCTTAAGGCGTCTCATACTTCCATGACAATTTATGCCGTGACATCAACCATACTTTTTATCATCACGGCTATCCTCGCCTATATTTTCTTGCGAAACTCAAGAAAAATCAGGGCAAATGAGAAAAAACTATCTTCATCCACAAAAAAACTGGAAGCATACGTGGGCAACTTCATTGCCCTCTGTTCAAATTATTCCTCGCGTCTTGACAACCTCACCCGACTCGTCAGCAGAAAAATCAGTGCCGGACAGACCGAAGATCTCATGAAAATGATAAATTCAGGAAAAATCAACGAAAAAGATTCCGAAGGTTTCTATTCTCTCGTCGACAAAGCTCTGCTTGACCTTTACCCGGATTTTGTGGAAAGCATCAATCAGCTGCTCGAACCCGACAAACGGATTGAGCTAAAACCCGGCGAGCTCCTCACGCCCGAACTTCGCATATACGTCTTCATCCGCCTCGGCATAGACCAAAGCGTAAAAATTGCCCAGATACTTCACTACTCTGTCAATACGGTTTATTCTTATCGCAACAGAATGAGAAATCGTGCAATCGACCGTGAGAACTTTGATGAGCAAGTGGCAAATTTAGGCAACAAAGTGAACTGGATCGACAATCTGCCTCAATAAAAAGTCTCCCCAAAATTTTTCATATTTTCAAGTCCTCCCCACTCTTTCCCCCTCCAAAATCCGAAAAATTTCAAAATTTATGGTTAAAATGTGCAAATTTTATTTATATTTCACCTTATATGGGGTTTATATTGTGAAATTATAAATTATTAATATTCAGTAATATAAATTTATATTGCCTTATATTATGACTACTTTGCACCTTATATTGCTTGGAAACCCCTCTTTTTGTGCCTAATTTTGCAATGTCCGCCAGGGGAAGAGTCCTGAAGGGTTAGCAGGACAATCTTACGAAAGTGGGCACAATAATGAGAAAAAGTTTCATGACTCATAGGTTATATTTATAAGGTAAATTCATTATTGTCCTACAAGTAAAAAATCTTGAGGATAAAAAAGAGTTTTAGGTTATTTTTTGGAGTAGCAGAAAGCAAGGAAACTTGCTTCAAAAGATATAGATTAAATAAATCGTTTATGTTAGGTTTGTAGAAATAATTTTGATTCGCAATGCGGCAGAGATCTTGGGAAAGAGCTCTGCTTTTTTTATGGGGCTTTCCGCACAAATCAGCGTCTTATTTTGTTAGAATATATGACAGCGGATTTTTCCACATCTCCCATAAATTTTCCACATAACCCTCCGGCTGTCGGTCATACCATTATGGAAACTTCCATGAATAAATCATCAAACACTACCTTATCATCAGAAAATATTGCTGATGCACCCAAAGAGAGAGAATGGCAGGCACGCTTTAATGCCTGGCGGAAAGCTCATATCTCTGACTCAGTATTCCTTATATGTCTTGCCGTCGTTATAGGTCTTCTATGTGGAGTGGCTGCTTTTGTATTTAAGTATCTTATCTCCCTGATAGCCGGAATCTTTCTGCCGCACATAACAGACGGGAGAATCAACTGGTGGATTATATTACCTCCAATCGGAGGAATATTGCTTGCAGGCATATTTACCCGATATGTCATCCACACAAATCTTGCCCATGGTGTCGGACAGCTGATTAATGATTTACGCAACAAATTTTACCGGCTGCGGCATAATATTTCCTTCTCTCCTATAATAGGAGGCTCCATTACACTCGGAATGGGAGGCTCGGCAGGCGCTGAGGGTCCGATAGCCTACACAGGCGCCGCTATCGGCAGCAATGTGGGGCAATTATTAGGGTTACCACCGGAAATGCTTAAAATCCTTATCGGATGCGGCACAAGCGCCGGGATTGCCGGCATATTCTCAGCTCCGATTGGAGGACTCATGTTTGCTCTTGAATTAGTAAAGATTGAATTGAGCGTGCAGGCTGTTGTGGCAGCGATGGCTGCGTGTCTGACCTCCTATCTCACAATCTTCACCCTTCACGGAGGACATTCCGACCTCACTTTTACGCCACTTGATAATTATTCATTTGATATGCTGCCCCTTGTAATGCTTTTGGGTGTCTTCTGCGGTGTTTATGCCATCTATTATTCATACGTTGCCGGACACCTTGACAAATTTTACAAGAATATAAAGAATCCCTGGATACGCAACTTGACGGGAGGGATTGCCATAGGGGTTATTCTGCTCCTGTTTCCCTCGATGTACGGGGTGGGCTATCCTATTTTAGGAAACGTCATCAACGGAGACTGCACAGCGCTTGCGCGAGGGAGTATAATTGAGAATTTAACTTTCGATTCGCAAGGCCTGATGTTGGTAGCCTCAGGTATTCTTTTATGTAAATGCTGGGCAGTAGCATCGACCAACAGTAGCGGAGGCGTCGGCGGAGACTTTGCCCCTACTCTTTTTGCAGGAGGAATGGCAGGATTTCTGTTCGCAACATTCTGTAATACATATTTCTCAACAGATCTGCCTGTCGGCGTTTTCGCGTATCTCGGAATGGCAGGAGCAATGTCGGGCATTATCGAAGCTCCTTTGATGACCATCTTCATCACTATGGAAATGACTCAGACCTATCGTTTTGCTCTGCCTGTTACGATTTGCGCCTCAGTGTCATACATAATAGTCAAAGGATTTTCCCTGCTTGCTCATGAGCGCATCCCCTTCATCCATCACCAGTTCTGGTTTCGCCACGGACACCCTGAGAAGACAATCAATTCACAGCCGTAGGCATTTCTTGAAAACGGCAAAAGGGCAGCCGGCTCTAAAGCCGCTGCCCTTTCATAAAATAAGCAAAGATGTTTTATTATTTTATGGAGTAGATGTTATTTTCCTGATTATTTACCCAGGCGAGCATTCTCGCGGGCAATATAGGCATCAATCTCAATGCCGTTGCCCGGAATGAATTCCGGATAATCTTTCTTTATCTGAGTGTAGCAGTCAAGAGCGTCTGCGTATTTTTTCTGTTCGTCGTAGACGTTAGCCTCTTTAAGAAGCACTCTCGGCACAATCTGAGGATTGCGGTCAGCTTTCTTTACAGCCTTCTTGAAATATGAGATCGCTTCATCATATTTCTTGAGGTTGACGTAGCAGTCGCCTGTCAGGACAAGAGCGTTAGCCTCAAGCACAGGATCACCGCAAGAGAAACGCTTAAGATATTCGGCAGCTTCCTCATACTTGCCAAGATTATAATATGACTCGCCTGCGCTTAGAGCTGCCAGCTTGCCTGCATCGTTTCCTTTGTACTGGTCTGCGACTGCCTTATATTGAGCTGCTGCAATGGAATCATTGCCCATAGCAGACATTTCAACTTTGTTGTAAGCTTCGAATGCCTTATTAAGACGGGGGTTGCGATAGATAAACAGATAGCTGATTGTGAACACTGCCACGACCAGGATAATTCCTACGCCCCAATAAAGGTATTTCTTATTGTTTGCAATACGGTCGCCCGCGGCTGTAAGCTGCGAGTTCATCTTGTCGATTGCTGTCTCATCCTGCTGATTCTGATTCTGGGATGCCATTTCTTATCTTATGTATTACTGAGTTTTTTGTAACGTTTAGTTTACTCGGTCAATTCAAGACGCGAAATTAAACAAAATATATGTCACTCGCAATTTTTTTCCTTTTTTTTTCGTATTATACCCCATTTTATGTTAATTTCGCATTGTTTTTAACATTATAAACCCCTTCTATGGCACAGAATCAGTCGTTGAATCTTGATCAGCGACAGACGTTACGTCTGTCAGCCCAGCAGCTCCGTTTTGTGAAGCTGCTTGAATTCAACGCGCCCGAAATTGAAGAAGCCGTAGAAAAGGAGATTGAGGATAATCCCGCTTTGGAGGTGGCTGAAGACGCCTCTTTCCCCGACACGTTCCGTCCCGGATATTATCTTCCTCTGCGTACCTCCTCCTCAGATGATGCTTCCTCCTACGATTTCTCGCCTGCAGATTCTGAGGAATCATTATATGAGAGCCTGAAGCGGCAGCTCTCCGAAAGGAATCTTCCGGAGAAAGTGCGCCAGGCTGCTGAATACATAATCGGCAATCTTGATCCGAACGGCTATCTGCGCCGTCCCCTTCAGGCTGTGGTCAATGATATGGCTTTCGGTCCGGGTATTGAAATAGACCTCAACGATGCAGAGGAGGGGTTGAAAGTGGTGCAGGAACTTGAACCTTACGGAATGGGAGCTGCGGATCTGCGCGAATCGCTTCTCATTCAGCTCCGTCATCTTCCGGAAACTCCTCTGCGCAACGATGCAATCAGGATTCTTGAAGAGCAGTTTGATGAACTCGCAATGAAGCATACCCACCGTATTGTCTCAGCGCTGAAGATGACCACGGAGCGCGTCCAGGCTGCCATCTCCCTGATTTCTTCACTGAATCCTAAGCCGGGGGCGGCTCTCTCAAGCGAACCTTTCACCAATAATATCATAATCCCTGATCTCATCATCAATAATGAGGATGGACGCCTGTCACTAAGCACCGGCAACCGTATTCCCGAACTTGCTATTGAACGTACATTTTCAGAAGCAATGGCGGAACTTGATAAAAAGGGGAAGAAAGCTGACAAAAAGGGGGCTGAGTTCATCACCACCCGCTATAACGACGCCCGGGATTTCATACGCATTTTGAGACAGAGACAGGACACGCTGCTCAATGTCATGGGAGCGATAATGAAAATTCAAAAGGAATATTTCCAGACGCAGGACGTCTATCGCCTGAAACCTATGATGATAAAAGATATTGCCGCGCTCACGGGATATGATATTTCGGTGGTGTCGAGAGCTACTGCCAATAAATTTGTCTCAACGCCATGGGGTATTTTCCCATTGCGTTTCTTCTTCAGCGATTCTATAGGGGAGGAAAGCGACGACGGCACGGCTATACTGACCAACAGAAAAATTGAAGCGGAAATATCCTCCTTAGTAGAAAAGGAAGATAAGAAGCATCCTCTTAGCGATGAAAAAATCCGGATAGAAATGGAAAAAAGGGGTTATGACGTCTCACGCCGCACAGTTGCCAAATACCGCGACCGTCTCGGCATTCCGGTTGCGCGCTTGAGGAAAGATATCTGACGCTATCCAAATTGAAAATTGAAAAAACTTAGAGACGCGGAATCATATAATCTCGAAAACTTTTATTACTTTTGCACTTCCAAATACTAACCCGGCGGCATCAAATGTAAGATTCCCACGTTTATGCTCCGGAAAACATTCAAGCTAAGATTATAATCACACTCAGAATGAAACGACTCTTTAAGCTTTTGGCTCTGACTCTCTTCCTCGGAGCCTATTTGCCGGCAGCCGCCGTAACTCAAAAAGAGATGGATCAGGCGCGTGCCCTTGCCACAAAAGCGTATCTGCGATATGCCAACGATGGCTCCGGATATCTTGATAACGTCTCTCCAAAATCCATGGCTGACCTTGAAAAGCAACTCAAGGCGAAGGAAAAAGAGAATATCAAGGCTTTCAAAAGTATTCCCGTGCCTTCCGGCTATGAATCATGGACAAAAGAACAGCTCGTGGAATATTGGGGCAAAGCATTCTCTTCAAAAGGGTTAATAGAAAAGGGACGTGCAGGACGCACACGTGCGAAAAAATATATATCCGACATGACAATTGCTCCTCCGACAAAACCGGAGGAGAAGAAAGAGGAACCAAAAAAAGAGGAAGCTGCCCCCAAACAGGAGGAAAAACCGACGCCTGACGCAGTCAATGACAATGCTCCTACTCTTCCAGCCGTTGACAGTATGCAGTCTACTCTTGAAAAAGCTGAGGCAATAGTTGAGGCAGGGATTGACAATACCGAGCCGGATCCTCAGATTAATAAGGTGAAAGATAACTCGGCTCTCTATATCATTATTCTGGTGGTGCTCGTGGCAGTGGTTATCGCTTTGGTTGTGTTTGCATCTAATGTAATGAAAAAGAATGCAGCTGCGGCAAGACAAAATCCTGATGCTCCTTATCCCGCACCGGCAGAGGGAGAAAGCGAAAAGATGGCTGAATTGAGGGAAAAGTTTTCTGCGACACTTACGGCAAAGAATAATGAGATTGCCTCTTTATCGAAAAAGCTTGAATCTCTCAACTCCCAGAATGCCTCTTTAAAGAAAAATCTGGAGGGGCTGACGGCGGAAGTGGCAGTTTTGCGCAACCGGCTTTCAGCCGCGTCCGCTTCAACTGAATCAAGAAAGCAGGCATCAGCTCAGGCAGAGACAGTCCGACAGAGCGCACCTTCTCCGGCTCCCACGCCTCAGGCAGGGCAACCGGCTGCAACTCCTTTACGCACCATCTATCTCGGCAGGGTAAACTCCAAGGGAATCTTTATCAGGGCAGACAGAAATCTTAATGCCGGGAATTCGGTCTACCGACTTGATACGACTGACGGTTTCTCAGGGTCATTCCGTGTAGCGTCCGACCCCTCAGTCTGGGAAATGGCTATGCAGAAACCAATTGAGACTTTATCAGAAGGATGCACCGGACCGGATCTCGACAATACTGAAGGTATGAGCCGTGTTGTCAATGACGCTGCAGGTACGGCTATATTCGAGAACGGCTGCTGGAGAGTGTATCGAAAAGCAAAAATCCATTACGAATAAGTCTTGAGCTTTGTGCCTGAAATAAATATTCCTCAACATGTTTTTGTTCATGTTGAGGAATATTTATTTTTAATGTGTCAGGGAGTCAAGATTTCGGCGCTTTCATAGCAGCAATTGCAGCTATAGCTATAATGGCAATATCTTGAGCAATTATAATATAAGAAGCAGCACTTGTATAATTAGGATTAAATCCTGATGCTATACCTTTTAAATTGATTATTGTAGCAACTATAAAGGTTACTATAGTCAAAACGGACTCAATAATTAGTAATTTCCTACGAAATCTATAAGATTGAGAATCCTTAGGTATTCTGACCAGAAACATGCCCCAAATATTTCCCAAAGGTAGGATCAACCCCAATAAAGTCAGCAATGATACTTTTTTATTGATACTCATATTTATACATTAATTAATATTTATACAACTACAATGAATCTACGAGATATCCTTCTGTAGCTTCAAATGAAGGAGGCTTCGTGAATAGGAGGATAAGCAGACGAATATGACGTCTGCGACAATATAGTTTTAATTGAAATGTTATCATCATTATCTTTGTTTTGTTTCAAAGACTCTGCAAAGATAATGAATTATAATGATATATGAAAACACTCAGTTTTTGCGAAATAACACAGAGGCTGTTTAAATACACGGCTCTTTCATTTAAGATAAAAATCTGGCCATAGAGCCCTTTACCCGGTTCATTGCGAATCGGGTAAATTATT
>JAIDPA010000159.1 GCA_029062985.1 Muribaculaceae bacterium | reverse complement strand
GGCGGTGACAACTGTGTGGGATGCTCAAGAAGGGAGCCGCGTGGAAAACTTCTCGCGACAAACTGGCTTGAAGATATCCCGGGCACAGACCCGAAAGGTGTCGTGGAAGTGCTTTTCAAGAACACACGTGTAGGGTTCTTCAGTAATCCTTCAGGCATACCTATTAAGATAGGCGATATTGTGGCAGTTGAAGCCTCTCCGGGACATGATATCGGCAGAGTAACCATGATCGGACCCCTCGTCGCTCTCCAGATGAAGAAGAACGGCATCCGTCCGGGTGTGGAGCTGAAGAAAGTTTTCCGGATTGCCCGTCAGGCTGATATCGAAAAGTTTGAGGAAGCTCGTGCCCGAGAACACTCCACCATGATAAAGGCGCGCCGTATTGCTGAAGAACTCGGTCTGGCAATGAAAATCGGCGATGTCGAATATCAGGGAGACGGCGGTAAGGCTATTTTCTATTATATAGCTGATGAGAGAGTCGATTTCCGTAAACTCATTCGCGTCCTTGCCGAAACATTCAAGGTGCGCATTGAGATGAAGCAGATTGGAGCGCGTCAGGAAGCGGGCAGAATTGGTGGAATCGGTCCTTGCGGTCGTCCTCTTTGCTGTTCGTCTTGGATGAGCAAGTTTGTTTCAGTAGGCACGGGAGCTGCAAGAATTCAGGATCTGTCAATGAATCCCCAAAAGCTGGCAGGACAATGTGCGAAGCTTAAATGCTGCATTAATTTTGAAGTTGATGCTTATGCCGAAGCTCAGAAACAGCTCCCTCCAAAAGATGTGACTCTGGAGACCAAAGACGCAACCTACTATCTTTTCAAGACAGATATTCTGACTCGTTCCGTGACATATTCCACCGACAGAAATATGCCGGTCAACCTCTCCACTATTCCTGCCCGCCGGGCTTTTGAAATAATTGCCCTCAATAAGCAGGGAGTAAAGGTGGATTCCCTCTCTGTCGAAGAGAACAGCAGGGGAACTGAACAGAAGGAATATGGCGACATTATCGGGCAAGACAGTCTGACTCGTTTTGATAAGACCAAAAAGAAGAAGAAAAAGAAAAAGCGTCCGGAGGAACCTGAGCAGAAGCAACCCCAGCAGCATCCTCATCCACGCAATCAGAAGTCGGGGATGCAGGGAAATCATCCGTCTGCCCCCAAGCCTGCTGTCCAGCAGCACCAGCAACATCCTCCAAAGAAGAAAAAGATCAATAGGAATCAGTCAGGAAGCCCTCAGCAGCAACAGAATTAAGGCATCCTTTAACACGATGCTGATTCAAGACGAGGCTACCTTCCGCATAAAAAGTTTATAGGACTTATAAGATTCAGATTTATATGACCCACAATTCCTCTATATTACAATCCATCCTACGGTCGGCAGGCAGCCGGCTGTATGGATGGATTGCCATTTCTTTTCTGATTTGTGGGTGTGCCAATATCACTCCGGTAGAATATTCGGAGTTTGATTATTTCGGTAGAGAAGGCATCCCTTCGGGCTGGATGCGTGATTTTTCACCAGTGCCCGCAGATTCTGCCAATTTCAACCGGCGCATGTATGACGTTATTCTTACAGTCAGATACAACAGCCGATGCTCTTCCAGAAATATAATTCTCGACATTGAGGAGTTTTCTCTCTCCAATTCAGAACCGGACTCACTGCGAATTGATATGCCTCTGTTCTACCCCGACGGAAGACCTTTAGGCATTGGGAATTTGGGATTGTATGAAATCTCCGACACATTGAGAAGAGATATTCCGATTCAGGAAGGATATACAATTTCGGTCAGTACTCCCCTCTCTTCCAAAGAGACTTCCGGAATTAATGCAATAGGAATCCGTCTCTCAGGAAGCGGAGAGACCACCCCTCTTTATATAAAGAATTTTTTTAATTGATGACCTCTCCCCGGTCTTCCTTTATAACTTATTTACCAGCTTGTGATTATGAAACTTATCTCGGATAATCTTTTGCCGGACGTAATGGAGAGAATCCGCAGCGTGCAGAGGCAGTTGAAGAATGATTCTATCGATGCTATTTTAGTCGGCTCCAATGCCAATATATACTACACCACCTCGAGATTCTTCAGAGGATACGTATTTATACCAGTGTCCGGAACTCCGGTCTGGTTTGTCATCAAGCCCAATGTTTTTGAGGAAGAAGACAATGTGGTCTATATACGTAAACCTGAAATGATACCTGCCAAATTGACTGAAGCAGGTATATCTCTGCCCGCGATTATAGGCTATGAGGAGGATGCTCTCTCTTATTCCGACGTCCGCCGTCTCCAGGCTGTGTTTCCACAGGCTGAATATCGGAATGCATCTCCGGCTTTGAGAAAGGCAAGGATGATCAAAACCGAATGGGAGTTGGCACGCATGCGAGAAGACGGCGTCCACCAGTCGGAAGCTTACAGGAAAGTCACCCACTGCTACAAAGAGAATATGACTGATCTTGAGTTTCAGATCGAGATTGAAAGGATTCTGCGTCTTGAAGGCAACCTGGGCTTCATACGCACATCAGGCAATCTTATGGAAATAAATATGGGTTCTGTCATAGCGGGCGATAATGCCGACGTGCCCGGTCCCTACGATTTTACAATGGGCGGTGCCGGAGTTGACCCTTCTCTTCCCGGCGGAGCAAACGGCACGACAATGAAGCGTGGAGAGACTGTAATGGTCGATATGAGCGGTTCTTTCAATGGTTATCAGACCGACATGACCAGGGTATGGCGCATCGGTTCAATTCCCGAATTGGCATATAAAGCACATGAATGTTCACGCTCCATATTGCGAGAATGTGAAAAAATGGGTGTGCCGGGCACAAAGGTATCCGCCCTTTATGATAAAGCGATTGAAATAGCTTGCGGAGAAGGTTTCGACAGATATTTTATGGGGCATCGTCAGCAGGCTCCTTTCATCGGACACGGAATAGGGATAGAATTAAATGAGCTCCCGGTTGTGAATTCAAAGAGCAGAGATGTTCTTGAAGAAAATATGACCCTGGCTCTCGAACCGAAATTTGTCATTCCGGGTGTCGGGGCAGTGGGAGTAGAGAATACATACGTAGTGACCCCCGAAGGGCTGCGTGCGCTTACAGTTTTCCCGGAAGAGATTCAGGAACTGTAGGCTGATAGTAATCAAAATAAATTAGAAATGAATCTTAAAGAAGATTTAAAAAACCCGATATTTGGAATAATTGGAGAAGTAGCCGATTCTATGGGGAGAGAAGTGTATGCCGTAGGTGGCTTCGTGCGCGACATCTTCCTCAAACGTGAATCCAAGGATTATGATTTTGTGACCGTTGGGTCCGGTATTGAGCTGGCGGAAGCCGTTGCCAAACGTTTAGGAGGCAAAGCACACATTTCCGTTTTCCCCAACTACGGCACTGCTCAGGTCAAATTTCATGATCTCGAATTAGAATTTGTCGGTGCACGCAGGGAATCTTACAATCGTAACTCCCGTAATCCGATTGTTGAAGACGGTTCCTTGGAAGACGATATGCGCAGACGTGATTTCACAATCAATGCCATGGCTGTCTGTCTTAATAAAGATAGATTTGGCGAACTTCTTGATCCCTTCAACGGGCTGGTTGATCTTCACAACGGAATTCTGCGTACGCCTCTTGACCCCGACGTCACTTTCTCTGACGACCCGTTGCGCATGCTGAGGGCTATTCGCTTTGCCACGCAGTTGTATAAAGTTCCGTCAGATACTGCCGAAAATAAGCCTCAGGCGTCTTTCAGAATATTCCCTGCCACTTTTGAAGCTATCAGAAGAAATGCCTCAAGAATGGAAATAATCACACGTGAGCGTATCAACGATGAGCTGTCAAAAATCATGCGTTCTCCCCGTCCTTCGGTTGGATGGAGACTCCTTGACATGAGCGGACTCCTGGAATACGTATTTCCTTCTTTAGTGCCCTTAAAAGGGGTTGAGATGAAAGAGGGGAAAGGGCATAAGGATAACTTCTATCATACAATTCAGGTAGTAGACAATGTAGCTCGTCGCTCGAATAACGAATGGCTCAGATGGGCAGCATTGCTGCATGACATCGCTAAACCGACAACAAAAAAATATGATTCCCGGCTTGGCTGGACTTTCCACAACCATAATTTCATCGGAGAGAAAATGGTGCCTCGCATCTTTAGGGAAATGAAGATGCCTCTCAATGAGAAGATGAAGTATGTCGCACGCCTCGTAGGGCTTCACATGCGCCCTCAGTCAGTCGGGGAGGAGGGAGTGAGCGATTCGGGCGTCAGAAGGATGATTACAGACGCCGGAAAAGATCTCGACGATCTGATGATTCTGGCTGAAAGCGACATCACGTCAAAACAACCTGAAAAAGTGAAGCGTCAGCTCGAGGGATTCGCAAAACTAAGAGAGAGGATGAAAGCCGTGGAAGACGCTGATGAATTACGTCGATGGAAAAATCCCATCGACGGAAATGAAATAATGGAGCGTCTTGACATTTCTCCGGGTCCCGTGCTCTCAGAAATGAAGAATTTCGTGAAAGAAGCTATCATAGAGAAGAAAATCCCTTATGATCATGACGCCGCCTGGGATTATCTGGAAGCAAACCTTTCTCTTTTTAAAGACAAAATGAAAAAGAGGGAGAAAGACGTAGACTGAAATTCCGTTATCCCTACAAAAATGCAAGCCCCCGTTGGAAAATTTCCTCCGGGGGCTTGTCTCATATTTAATCTTGAAGATATGGAGATTACGAAGTGTGATTAATCCTCATTGAGGTTTACACGCTTGAAGTCAACAACAACGAGACCCTTAGCTACGCTGTCGAGATACTGACCGACTGTCAGCTTGGCGTCACGAGTGTATTCCTGCTCCATAAGGCAGTTTTCCTTAAAGAACTTGTTGATACGTCCGTTAGCGATGTTCTGAATCATCTGCTCGGGAAGATTTGCAGCCTTAGCTTCGGCAGCAGCCTTGCTGATTTCACGCACCTTGGCAGCATCTTCTTCCGTGATCCAGCCCTTAGCGATATTTGAAGCGATGTGATCCTCGCTGTCGAAGTGGTTAGGATTAAGACCGGCTTTCTTGATAGCTACTTCAACAGCCTTCTTAACCTGCTCCTCTTTAGTCTTCTCAACAGCGATGTTATACTCGTTGTCAATGACAGCCTTATCAACATGATCACGATCAACTGCTACAGGATTCATTGCAGCAACCTGCATTGCAATTTCCTTTCCAACTTCAGGTGCGATACCTTCGATGCTGAGACCGACAATAGTAGCGAGTTTATTGCCGAGATGATCATAACCTGCTACAGTAGGAGCCACTACATATTCGTAAGCACCGAGTTCCATTTTTTCGCCTGTCTTACCGATTTCGTCAGTGATGTTCTCTTCAACAGTACGACCGTTGATAGTAAGAGATTTCACTTCATCAAGACTCTTTGCGCCGGCTTCGAGAGCAGCCTCAAGGATAGCCTTTGTAAGAGCGCGGAAAGATTCATTCTTAGCTACGAAGTCAGTCTCACACTTTAGAGCTACGATACAACCGAAACCGGGCTTAACAGCGCTGAGGACACAACCCTCGGCAGCTTCACGGTCTTCACGTTTTGCAGCGACAGCCTGACCTTTCTTACGGATGATTTCGATAGCTGCATCGATATCGCCGTTGGTCTCTGCCAAAGCGTTCTTGCAGTCCATCATGCCTGCGCCTGTCATGTGACGCAGTTTCTTAATATCTTCAATAGATACAGCCATTGTCTGTTTGTTTCTTTAAGGGGTTAATTATTCAGCTGCAGGAGCAGAAGTCTCTTCAACTACCACTTCGGCTACAGCCTCTTTCGGAGCCTCATTACGACGTACGCGACGACGTTTTGGAGCTGTTTCGCCTTCCTCCTTATCTTCGGGAGCATCAATCTTCTCTACCTTACGTTCCTCAAGACCTTCAGCCATTGCAGAACATACAGCATCAAGAATTACTTCGATACTCTTTGAAGCATCATCATTAGCAGGAATAACGTAGTCTACATTCTCAGGATTTGAGTTTGTATCAACAATACCGAATACAGGAATGCCAAGACGGTTAGCCTCTGCGACTGCGATGTGCTCCTTCATTACGTCAACTACAAAAAGAGCGCTCGGAAGACGAGAAAGATCTGCGATTGAGCCGAGGTTCTTTTCAAGTTTGGCACGCTGACGGGTAATCTGAAGTTTCTCACGCTTTGAAAGATTATCAAAAGTGCCGTCCTTTGTCATCTTGTCAATAGTGGTCATCTTCTTCACAGCCTTACGGATTGTGGGGAAGTTTGTCAGCATACCGCCGGGCCAACGTTCGATGACGAAAGGCATACCTACGGAAGCAGCCTTTTCAGCGATAGCTTCTTTAGCCTGTTTTTTAGTTGCTACGAAGAGAACCTTACGTCCGCTCTTTGCAATCTGCTTGAGTGCGTTAGCAGCTTCTTCAATCTTAGCAGCTGTCTTATAAAGGTCAATGATATGGATACCATTGCGCTCCATGAAGATATAAGGAGCCATTGCAGGATTCCATTTACGTTTGAGGTGACCGAAGTGACAGCCTGCCTCGAGGAGTTGATCAAAAGTGGGTGTTGCCATTTTTGTGAATTAATTATTGCGTCTGAAGACGCAGGTGTTTACTTTCTTATTAAATTTCGTTAAAAATCCAATCCGCCGGTAGGAGCGATGCTCATCCGGCAGATTTAGATACTAAACAATAGATTTTCTTGAAAATAGCGTAAAGATTAACGTTTTGAGAACTGGAAACGTTTACGAGCCTTAGGCTGACCCGGCTTCTTACGCTCTACGGCACGTGGGTCGCGAGTCATGAAGCCTTCAGCACGGAGAGCCGGCTTATCTTCAGGATTGATCTTTACGAGAGCTCTGGCTATAGCGAGACGGAGAGCCTCAGCCTGTCCCTTGTAGCCGCCACCGTCAAGGTGAGCTACGATGTCATATTTGTCAGCCACTTCGAGAGTGTTCAGAGGCTGTTTAACGACATACTGAAGAATAGAAGAGGGGAAGTAGACGTCAAGAGGACGTTTGTCGATAACGATATTACCGCTACCCTCAGTGAGATAAACACGGGCTACAGCAGCCTTACGGCGGCCAATTGCATTCACTTTTTCCATCTGCTTCTATTATTTCAGTTTGTTTATATCAATTACTTTAGGATTATTTGCCTCATGGCCATGTTCTGAACCATTGTAGACATAAAGATTGTTGAGCTGCTTTGCGCCGAGAGGACCTTTGGGGAGCATACCCTTGACAACCTTGATGAAAAGAGGGTGACGACCTGCCTTAACAGTCTTCTTGAAAGATTTAGCCATAAGGTCGGCAGGAGTGAAAGCACGCTGACCGCCGGGGTATCCTGTGTAGCGGAGATATTCACGTGTATTCATCTTGTCCTTGCTCATGATCACCTTGTCTGCATTGATGATGATCACATTATCGCCACAATCAAGATTGGGAGTGAAATCGGGTTTGTATTTACCACGAAGGATTTTTGCAACTTTAGAGCAAAGGCGGCCGAGCACCTGGTCGGTAGCGTCGATGACTACCCACTGTTTTTCGATTGTTGCAGGTGTCGCTGACTGAGTCTTGTAACTTAAAGTATCCACTTTGGATGTATTGTTTAAAGATTATAAATATTGAGATGCAAAATCGCACCAAAAAAATGCCCAACGAAAGGAGATACGACACGAAAGGCCTAAATCACATCGTATCAAGGCAGGGCATTAAACAAACTGGATATAATCGGCATGCAAAATTACAAAAAAAAATTCAAACACCAAAATAAAATTTAGAATCTTTAAGAAGAGAACTATGAGAACTATGAGAACTATGAGAACTATGAGGTCAGAGAAAATTATAAAGCTCATAGTTCTCTCAGTGCTCATAGTCCTCCCAGACCTCCCAGTTCTCTCAGTCCTCCCTTTAAAGCAAAAAAAAGAGGAATCTTTCGATTCCTCTTTCTAAGGCGGCGATTACCTACTCTCCCGCTTTCGCAGTACCATCGGCGT
>JAIDPA010000158.1 GCA_029062985.1 Muribaculaceae bacterium | reverse complement strand
GACCTGATACAGTCAAGCTTGCCATTTTCCCGAAGAAATCCTGAGAGTAATCTACGTTGCCTGCCTCATCTTTGGGAAGATCGTTCAAAGGCAAGGTAGTTACCTGGAATTGTGCGCCTGCACCTTCACAATCTGAAGATGTGATCAGCGGAGTATGGAAATAGACGAAGCCTTTGTCATTGAAAAATTTATGGATTGCATACGCTAAGGCATGACGAATGCGTAAGACAGCTCCGAATGTATTTGTGCGTGGACGCAGATGTGCCTTTTCACGCAGGAACTCCAAGGTGTGTCCCTTTTTCTGGAGGGGATAATCGCCGGGAGCTGTCCCGTAGACTTCAAGTTCGGCAGCCTGAACTTCAACACTCTGCCCTGCGCCCTGCGATGCGACAAGTTCACCCTGCACGTGAATGCTCGAACCGGTAGTGATTGCCTTTAGCTGCTCATCAGAGAATTTCGACAAATCAAACACAATCTGCAGATTATTGATTGTGCTGCCGTCATTCAGAGCAACAAACTGTACGTTTTTATTACCGCGGCGCGTACGCACCCAACCTTTCACGTCGACTATCTGACCTGCTCCATTCTGTCCTTCAGTGAGGATTTCCTTTACAGTCTTACGTCTGATATTATCCATGTTTCAATTCTTATATTCCTTATAAAATCTAAAGAATCTTTAAATCTTATAAATTTTGACACACGGCACAGTCAAGACCATGCCGTGTGGAAATTCTTTATTAATATTATTCAAAGCTACCCATTCTCAAGAAGTTAACTTCTTCCTGAGTGAGATAACGCCAGCGTCCGCGAGGAAGATTCTTTTTTGTGAGTCCGGCAAAATATACGCGGTCAAGCTTAGTGACTCTGTAGCCGAGGCTTTCAAATATCCTGCGCACGATTCTGTTACGTCCGCTGTGGATTTCGATGCCTGCCTGATTGCGGTCAGTCTCACTCACATAGCTGATTGCATCTGCATGAATCTCACCATCTTCAAGCTCTATGCCGTCGGCTATGCGCTGCATATCCTCTTCTGTGATATCCTTATCGGTCCAGACATGATAGATCTTCTTCTTGACAAACTTAGGATGAGTGAGTTTTGAAGCAAGATCGCCGTCATTTGTAAGCAAGAGCACGCCGGTAGTGTTTCTGTCAAGACGTCCTACTGGATAGATTCTCTCTTTGCAGGCATTCTTGACGAGATCAAGCACAGTCAGACGTCCGTTGGGGTCGTCGCTTGTGGTCACACAATCTTTAGGTTTGTTGAGGAGCACATAGCATTTACGCTCCGGAGTGACAACCTTTTCATCATATTCCACAACATCGTTGTGGGTTATCTTGGTTCCGAGCTCTGTCACGACTTCTCCGTTAACCTTGACAAGACCCTGTGTGATGAATTCATCTGCCTCACGGCGTGAACATACACCGGCATTCGCCATATATTTGTTCAGACGGATCTGTTCGTTCGGATCGATATCTTCAAGAACGTAATCTACCGGACGCGGACGCGGTATGAACTTCATATTGTTCTGCTTACGGAAGCCCTGCTGATTGCGGTTGTTGCCGTAGCCGCCCTGATTGCGGTTGCCGTAGCCGCCTTGATTGCGGTTGTTGCCGTAGCCACCCTGGTTACGGTTGTTGTTGTAGCCGTAGCCGCCCTGGTTGAGGGTGTTGAAGGAGCCGACCTGCGTGTTGTGGGAATTGTGATCGACGGCCTGCTGGGGGTTCTAGTAGA
>JAIDPA010000157.1:337-8784 GCA_029062985.1 Muribaculaceae bacterium | reverse complement strand
GTTTTAAAACATATTCAAATTTTGAAAAAATCTTGGCTATTTGCAAAAAAATATCTAAATTAGCAATCGAAAACCAAATACAATAAAAAATAATCGACGGTTGCTTTTAAATCGTTTAAGTATAACCTCAAAAAATACCATCTATGAGCAAAACCATCACCTTCAACGAGCTTCGCAGACTCAAGGACAGTCTGCCTGATGGCTCAACCCATCGTATAGCCGACGAGCTTAATCTAACTGTTCAGACCGTCCGCAATTATTTCGGCGGCGTTAACTATCAGTTTGGTAAGAATGTCGGCATGCATATCGAACCGGGTCCTGACGGTGGCCTCGTAGTTCTTGACGATACCACAATTTATGATATGGCAGTCAAGATTCTTGAGGAGCAGAATCAGGCTAAAGCCTAAAAGCTCCTAAGAGGATTTTTTTCAACTTTAAAAAGTATTGACGGCGCCTGAGGTATTTACCGGGGGCGCCGTTCTGATTGAATTATGGCAGAAGAAAGATTTATTACGCTCGCTATCCATACTTATAACCGTGCCATCGCGCTCAGAAAAGTTTTGGAAAGCCATGGAATTGAGGTGAGGTTTGAAAAACTGAATATCGGAGGAGCCGCCATAGCATCCGGTATCCGCGTGAAGATTGAAGAGCATGACCTTCCCTTGGCGCTCAAACTTATGGAAAGCGGTGAAGCGATTCCGGCTGCAAAAGTAGAACTTCGAATGGAAGGAACTAAAGGGAATATCCTCATTCCTGTAGATTTCTCTTCCTATAGTGTGGTGGCATGCAAAGCGGGATTTGCCCTTGCTCGTCAATTGATGCTGCATCCTGTCCTTCTCTATGCTTACGCCACTCCCTATTTCACGGGATCGCTCGGATATGCGGATACTTTTGCTGAGGAATTGGCTCCTTCAATGGATAATGAATTGGTAGGGCTTGAAATGTCGGTCGACATCCGTAAGGAAAGCGACCGAAGAATGAGGAAATTCCGTCAGACGATTAAAGAGATGCAGAAAAATGGCGAATTGCCTGAAATCTCTTTCTCGACTTCAATTTCAGAAGGTGTTGCTGAAGATGTGATTAAGGAATATTGCCGTCTGACTCCTCCCGCTCTCGTCGTCATGGCGACACGTGGAAAAGATAAAAGAGACGAACAGCTTATTGGTTCGGTAGCTGCCGAAGTAATTGATTCGTGCAGAGTGCCTGTCTATGTTCTTCCTGAAAATTACAATTTCACCACTGTGTCTGACGTTAAGAAGGTAGCTTATTTCTGTAATCTCGACCAACAGGATATCCTTTCTGTTGACACTCTCATGCGCACTTTCGACTATCCGGAAGTGGAGGTAGTGCTTATCCCGGTCAACGACAGAGCTGGAAACAGCCTGAAGGAAAAGGTGGATCTTCTCAAAGATTATTTCAACAAAAGCTATCCGGCTGCTCATTTCACTTCAGAAGTTTTTCCGCTTAAGGAGTTAGGGAAAGACTTTGAAAATTATGCAGCCCAGACTCATATTGATCTGCTGATTGTGCCGAATAAAAAACAGAATATTTTCCGCCGTCTGTTTAATCCGGGGATTGCTCATAAGCTGCTGTTCGACCGCGACCTGCCTCTGCTGGCACTTCCGGTCTGAATTTAATTTGAGTATTTTTTATGATTTTTCCTAAAGATTTTGAATCTAAGGTCGGATTCGATTCTATAAGGACTCGCCTCGTTGAAAAATGCGAGACCCGTCTTGGCAAGGAGGAGGCTCTGACCATGGCTTTTACAGATAATTTCAAAGAAATAAAACGTCGGCTTCAATGTGTTGCCGAGATGCAATCTTTATTTTCTTCCGGTGTGGATATGCCGGAAGAAAGTGTTTATGACGTCCTTCCCTGGCTTTCTGAGATAAAGGCGGTGGGTTCTTTCATGTCTGCCGAACGTCTTCAGAAACTCGCTGCCACTCTGCGCACTATGGGCAATGTTGGCTCTTTTTTCTCAAAAAAGGAAGAAAGCGGGAAAAACCTCTATCCTTATCTTTCGGATGAGTTTTCGATGTTGCCCGGATTTCCTCTAATTATAAAAGAGATTGATAGATGTATCGGCAAATTCGGAGAAGTGAAAGACAGTGCTTCCCCTGAGCTGGCAGATATACGGCGTGCGATGGCTGCTGCTTCGGGTTCGATGCAGAGAGCCATGCGCAGGGTTCTTGATCGCGCTGTTCAGGAGGGTATTGTTGATAAGGACGCTTCCCCTTCTTTACGCGACGGACGAATGGTAATCCCGGTGGCTGCCGGTCTGAAAAGAGGTCTTAACGGAATAGTTCATGACCAGAGTGCGACAGGTAAGACCGTGTTTATCGAACCGGCAGAAGTCGTGGAGGCAGGCAATCGTCTCAGAGAACTTGAGATGGATGAACGGCGCGAAATAGCAGTAATCCTTACTGCCATAACAAATATCATACGCCCGGAGGCTGATTCTATTGCAGAGGGATGTAAAGTGCTTGGCCGGCTTGATTTCATTAAGGCGAAGACAAATTTTGCAATCGAAACAGGGGGAGAATTGCCTAAAATAGCTGACCACCCTGAAATAGACTGGTTTCATGCGGTTCATCCGGGATTGCTTCTCAATCTCCGTCAGCAGGGACGCACTCCGGTGCCTCTTGATATCCATCTTGATAAAGAGAAGAGAATACTGATTATTTCGGGTCCGAATGCAGGTGGAAAATCGGTTTGTCTTAAGACAGTGGCAGTGGTCCAGTATATGATGCAGTGTGGAATGCTTCCAACTCTCTATTCCAACTCCCACACCGGCATTTTTTCCGGCATTTTCATTGATATCGGCGATGAACAGTCAATTGAGAATGACCTCAGCACGTATTCTTCTCATCTGGCTAACATGAAGTATTTCCTTTCTCATGCCAATTCAGAAACTCTTATCCTTGCCGACGAGATGGGTTCGGGAACAGAACCTCAGATTGGAGGAGCGTTGGCTCAGGCTATTTTGACTGATCTCGGAAAGACAGGGTGTATGGGAATTGTCACCACACATTATCAGAATCTGAAAACTTTTGCAGAATCAGAAGAGGGTTTTGTCAATGGTGCGATGCTCTATGACAGACAGCATCTCCGCCCTACTTTCCAATTGTCAATTGGAAATCCGGGAAGTTCTTTCGCTCTGGAAATTGCACGTAACACAGGCTTGCCGGCTGATGTCATAGAAAAAGCGCGTGAAATAGTCGGCTCCGATTATGTCAACATGGATAAATATCTCCTCGACATTCAGCGCGACAGAAGATATTGGGCTAATAAGCGCCTTAACATAAAGGAAAAGGAACACAAGCTTGATAAACTTCTCGAAACATACGAATCCAATTCCTCTGACCTCAAAAGCCAGCGTGCCGCTATTATAAGAGCAGCTAAAGAGGAGGCAAAAGAAATCCTTTCAGGAGCTAACGCCGCTATCGAACGCTCAATTCATGAAATAAGGAAGGCGGAGGCTGAAAAAGAGCGAACAAGACAGATTCGCCGTGAACTGGAGGAATATAAACGAAATCTTGATTCGGAGGAGAAAGAGGAAAAAATGCCGGAAGTTCTGAAACCGCTTCGCCATAAGAGCCGTAAAAATTCACCCGGTAAGAATAGTGATAAGCCGGTGGCTCCCCGGCAGAAGGCAATCGAGGCGGGTGATTATGTCCGGATGTCGTCAGGCGGTGTGGCAGGGAAAGTCCTCAGTATTTCAGGGAAAAAAGCTGAAGTGGCTTTCGGAGCTTTACGCACCATTGTGGAGCTGTCAAAACTACAGCCGGCACAGAAACCCAAACCTTCTGCAATGGAAACTGTAGTCACCGTATCTTCTTCTACGAGCAATGAAAGCCGCGAACGCCAGCTTAATTTCAAGAATGAGATTGACGTCAGAGGAATGAGGGCTGACGAAGCTCTGCAGGCTGTAACGTATTTTCTTGACGATGCAGTCCAGTTCAATGCACGTCGACTGCGCATCCTTCACGGTACAGGTCACGGAATCCTAAAGACTCTTATCCGTCAGCAACTGAAATCCAATCCTAACGTAGCTGATTTCAGGGATGAAGACGTGAGATTTGGTGGCGCCGGAATCACCATTGTCGATCTGGAATAAAAATTAATTCTCATTTTTTGTTTACCTTCTCTATAATGTTGGAATTACTTATTACGATTGAAAAGTCATTAATAAGTAATTCCAAATTTTATGCGTTACATTTTTTTCTTTTTATTACTTACAACCATCTTAGGATATGGCAAAGACGTAGAGACCACTTCCATCACCTCAACATCCACAATTGATGCAATTCGTCAGGAATTAAACAGCCTGAAGATTCCTGTCCTTGAATTCAAAATGAACGAGGGCACATTCCCGACTTACGAGATAATTGAGGCGCCGGAAGGATGCATAGGTAAAACCATTGTCAATAATGAATATGTAGAAGGGAGTCTTAATATAAATATTGAAGGAATTTCTCTATTTGAAAGCGGTGAATACGCTTCTAAAAAGTCAGGTGTCAGGGTAAAAGTCAGAGGAAACAGTTCTGTTGGTATTGATAAAAAAAGTTATAAGATAAAATTATCGAAAAAAGCGGATCTGCTTTTCCGGAATGATAAAGAAAAGGAAGATAAGGAATGGGTTCTTTTGGGCTATGGCTCCTATTTTATGAATGCCTATGCAGGAGCTGAGACCGGAAGAATCTGTGGAGCTGAATGGGAGCCTGACGGACGTCATGTGGCAGTGATTATGAATGACAAGTATATGGGAACATACTATCTGATGGAAGCCGTCGGAGGAGGAAAACATAAGGTAGAAATTGAAAAAACAGGTTATATTCTTGAGAATGATTTATTTTGGTGGAAGCCTGGAGAAGTCTCTTTCAAATCACTCTATCTGCCAAAGTTTATGGGATGGACATTCAAAGAACCGGATACTGATGATTTCAATGATATGACCCTATGCGATATCGAGTGGGCAGTCAGCTCAGCAGAATATTCCCTTTACAATAATTCAGATTATGTAGAACGATTCGACATGGAAATTTTTGCGCGTTGGGGTCTTGCTCATGACATTATGGGAAGCACGGACGCGGGAGGAAGCAATATTTTTATTGTTAAAAAGAATTTTGATCCTCTGAATCCTTTTGAATCCAAATTTGAAGCAGGTCCTCATTGGGATCTTGACAGTGCTTTCATAACTGATTCCGACACTCATGCTCCCGTCATAATTCAAAATCTTTTCTGGATTTTCAAATTTATGGAGAAACCTGAATTTCAGGAATTATATCGTGAAATATGGAAGGAAGTAAGACCCGTCCTAAAGGAAAAGCTACTGTCAAAATTAGCATTATACGTAGAGGAAAATAAAGATATTTATATTGCCCGTCAGATAGATTGTGAGAAAGGGTTGATTGCTCCTGAATGGAACACTTCTCTGGAAACTGATTATGATAATATCTGCAAATGGCTCGACAGGAGAATAGAAGTGCTGAATAAAATCATTCTCAATGAGACCGACAATAGTGCGGACAAAACGGTTATTAACACAGAGGAAGTCTCCCATACTTCCGGAGATAATAAGATATTTTTTAACGTTAAGGGACAAAGAATACCAGATCAGTATTCCGGATTGACTATAGAAATTGATGACAGAGGGAAAATCTCAAAACGCCTCAGTCGCTGAAGTCATTAACAGAAAAAAATACCGCTATCAAAAACTTAAAGTTTCCGATAGCGGTATTTTTTCTGCTGAATTATTTTTATCTGCTGAAAACTGACCCGGGAAGAGGCCGGCAATTATAGCTTGACGCCATGATTTCTCCATAGGCGCCGGCTGAGCGGAGTGCTATGAGATCGCCTCGTTTTGTGAGGGGGAGCACTTCATCTTCACCGAAAACGTCTGAAGATTCACAAATGGGACCGACCACATCATATTTTTCCTCTATTTCGGAAGTGGAGCTGATATTCTCTATTTTATGATGTGCCTGATAAAGCGCGGGACGAATTAAGGCAGTCATACCTCCGTCAACGATGACGAACTTCTTCCCTACCCCCTCTTTTACGAATACCACTTTGGTGATAAGCGAACCACATTGCGCCACAATAGCTCTTCCGAGTTCAAAATGCACCTGCTGACCGGGACGCAATTTCAGATTCTCATGGAAAATGCTGAAGTAACTCTCAAAATCCGGAATGGGGTTCTCATCGGGTGCGTCATAGTCTATGCCAAGACCTCCACCGACATTTATAGTAGGAATATCTATATCAGCAAATTGCTCCTGAAGAGAATTTATTCTTTCACAAAGAATCTTGAATGGTGTGAAGTCGGTAATCTGTGAACCTATATGGAAATGAAAACCACGGAAATCAAGCGACTCCGACTTAACACACTTATCAACCAAGTCTTTAACCGCTGTCAAAGCAATGCCGAATTTATTTTCCGCCAATCCGGTTGTGATGTAATGATGAGTGTGGGCATCTATCTCAGGATTGACACGGAGCGCAACAGGAGCCTTCACCCCCATAGACGCAGCAATCTCCTCAATGACTTCCAGCTCTGCTGCTGACTCTACGTTGAAACATCCTATACCGTCCTGAAGAGCTGTAATAATCTCTTC
This sequence comes from Muribaculaceae bacterium, assembly GCA_029062985.1. Lineage (GTDB taxonomy): Bacteria > Bacteroidota > Bacteroidia > Bacteroidales > Muribaculaceae > Lepagella. The sequence goes on along the minus strand of JAIDPA010000157.1, from coordinate 2,167 downwards.
ATCTGTTTTGCCTACTCCGGCAAACACAATTTTCGGAGCAGGGAAACCGGCAGTAATGGCAGCACGTATTTCTCCTAAACTGACAGTGTCAGCACCCAGTCCGGAGGCTGCAATACGGGTCAGAATCTCAGGATTACTGTTCGCCTTCACTGCATAATGGACGTAGAAATTCGGATATGATGATGCTTTCTTCACTGCTTCGAGAGTTTCGTCAAGCAGATGAAGGTCATAATAGTAGAAAGGGGTCTGCTCCTCGTTGAGACGGTCAAGAGGAAAATATGTTGTATTAGTCATAGTTTCAAAATTTTGTCGAATTTTTAATAAAAAATCCGCTCCCGGATAAATTCGGGGGCGGGATAGAAAATATATGGGGATTTAGAAAAGATGGGAGCTTAGAAGTTTAAGAGCCTTAATCTTATCGTCCTTGCGAATCAGGAGAGAAATATTATAATTGCTTCCTCCGTATGAAATCATTCTGACAGGAATCTCTTTCAAGGCATTGACCACCTCTGCCTCAAATCCTCTGTTCTGCCATTCAAGATCGCCGACGACACATACAATCACCATTTCACGGTCGACAGTCACATTTCCCAATTCTGAAAGTTCTGCCACAATCTGCTTCAGATTCCGCTCATTATCAATAGTGACCGATACACCTACCTCCGAAGTAGTGATCATGTCAATCGGAGTATGATATTTCTCAAATATCTCGAACACTTTTCTCAAGAAACCGTATGCGAGAAGCATGTGGGAACTTTTGATTTTTATTGCCGTGATATTATCTTTCGCAGCGACAGCCTTGATTTTTCTTGTAGGTTCGGCATTATAAATGCGTGTTCCTACTGCTTCCGGTTCCATTGTGTTCAGAAGTCGTACAGGGATATTCGCATGTTTGGCAGGAAGCACACATGTCGGATGAAGGATTTTTGCACCAAAATAAGCAAGCTCGGCAGCCTCTTCAAAATGAAGTTCGCTGACAGGCTTAGTACCTTCGACGAAACGGGGGTCGTTATTGTGCATTCCGTCAATGTCGGTCCATATCTGAATTTCTTCTGCCGGGATAGCGGCGCCGAGCAAGGATGCAGTGTAGTCGCTGCCTCCACGCTGAAGATTATCAATTTCTCCGTCGCTGTTCTTGCAAATGAACCCTTGAGTCAGATAGATTTTGTGACCCGGGTCCTTTTGGAGAACTTCCTTTATATTTTGCTTAATGAAATTCTGGTCAGGTTCGCCGTCAGGAGTTAATCTCATAAATTCAGTTGCATCAAGAAGCACTGAATCGAGATTCTTCTCTTTCATATAGAGGGAAACCAGCATCGTGGAGAGTTTTTCTCCGAACGCCACTACCTCTTTTTCCTCCTTTACTCCAAAAGGCTTTTCAACATAACTTCTTAAAGCAGAGAAAATCTCATCGAGCTTGCCATTTGCTTCCTTTAGGAGGGAAGAATCTGACAGAAGTTCGCGGGCAGTGTCTTTATATTTGAGTTCGAGATCGTCAATCTGTTTCTTTGCATTAGCAAGTTCGTCATCCTTGATGCTCTGGGAAATTCCTATCAGGCTGTTGGTAGTGCCTGACATGGCGCTGAGCACCACCATAACATTTCCTTCGGCAGCCACGAGTGCCACCATATTTTTCATTCTCTGGGCACTTCCCACTGAAGTGCCGCCAAATTTCATTACCTTCATATTAGAAAATTGGAGTCGAAGTGTTGAATCCGGCATCAACGCCGGTCTTTACCTGTAGATATTTTTTGCAAAGTTAACGAAAACATTTAATACACAGAAATATTTATAACAAAAATGGCAAAAAACTATCATTTAATGCATAAT
>JAIDPA010000157.1:0-327 GCA_029062985.1 Muribaculaceae bacterium | reverse complement strand
ATCCAAGTGAGTCCAGAATATCCTTCTTCTTAACATACGGCACTAATGACTCCCAGAAAGCATGAAGCACCTCTTCATTTGGAAAACCCAAAATATAGGAATTATCTGCCTTGGAATAATGCTTTATTATCAGGTAGCCTGCCTGATACAATAAAGGGACACTGTCGTTTTCGAGTGTTGTAATATCGCTCAATGCTCTTTCACTTCTCTTGGCTCCTTCAAGACTGTTAAGAGGAAGAGAATGCTTTTTACAATATCATCTCTACAGAAATGATTTTTAAACTTTCATCTCTACAGAAATGATTTTTAAACTTTCATCTCTACAGA
>JAIDPA010000156.1 GCA_029062985.1 Muribaculaceae bacterium | reverse complement strand
ATCAACAACCGCCTCGATATATTCCTTATAGAAACGCGACAGATAGTAAAGTCCTGCTGCAAAACGGTAAGTCCAGTTGACGTTGTTCAATGGAGAAATACTCAGATTCGCCCTTGGAGAGATCAGCAATTCCTTATTGAAATCCCAATATGAGGCTCGCAATCCTGCATTCAGTGTCAATCGCGCTTTTTCTGTTTCAAAATATAGAGCATCTTCTGCAAATAATGAGAAGCGGTGTGAAGTAACATCCTGCCGGGAAGAAAGGTTATAGATGAGATGGACACCTTCCGGACCTGTCGGAAGAGAATATCCTGCACTGTCTCGCCATTCCCATTCTTTCGTACGGTCCCTGAATTTTTCGTGTGAAAATACAGCTCCGTATGTAAGATTGTTTTTTCCAATTCTTGTCATGCCCATTAAAGAGCCTGACACCACTGAAGCTCTCAATCTATTTCGGGCATGCTCCATATATTTTCCAACTCCTAACTCTCCTCCGATACCGTCTGCTCCGCCTGTACCTGCCTGATCAAGCCAATATTCTCCGGAAATATCATATCCGACCAATTCATTTGTCATAAAACCGGAAAGAGAGACGGATAAGGTCGTGGCTCTGCTTTTGCGATATGTCATAGAGACCACTCCGAAATAAGTTTCAAATTTATCCTTCTCTTCTCCGTCGAAATAAACCTTGAAATGCTTGACATCGTTGAGAGTGCCGAAAGCTGTTTCCCTGTTTGTGGGGCGGAAATTGAAATGGTTAAGTGAAATATTACCCAACAGATTGAATTGAACTTTGTCGCTTGCTTTCAGGTTCATGTTTGTCTGATAGTCAAAAAACAACGGATCATATTCCCCTTTTGTTTCCTGTGAGGCAAGCAGTGAATTGTTACGCTTCAATCGCAAGCCGTGGAGCTGATTGAATTTTCCATGATTAGAGCCAAGAGTCAATGACCCTCCCATGAGACTTAGAGATATTTCTCCTTCAAAAGCTTCCGGTTCACGATAGGTAATATCCAATGCAGACGACATTTTATCAGCGTATCTGGCAGGAAATCCTCCGCTTGAAAACCGTAGATTACCAACCATATTCGGATTTATGATGCTCAACCCTTCCTGCTGACCGCTTCTTAATAATTGAGGACGATATATTTCAACACCATTGATATAGACTGAATTCTCATCAAAAGCTCCACCCCTTACAGAATACTGAGAACTCAGTTCATTTGAAGAATTTACTCCGGGCATAGTCGTAATCATAGCTTCAACGCTACCACCTGATACATCCGGTGACAACCTGAATGATTCAGTATCGAATGACTGCATACCGTTGAGGTTGCTTCGGAAACCTGTCACTTCTACCCCTTCCAAAGCAACGTCATCAGGATATAACTTAACATTGAGCGTAAGCTCTCCTTTAGGATTAATCAGCTTATGGCTTACAGTTTTAAAACCTATGCAACTGAACACAACCTCAAGAGTATCTTTCTCGGCAACCGTAAGCGAATACTGCCCCTTAAGATCGGTATTGGTTCCTATGGAAGTGCCGGCAATCCTGACTGTCCCGAATTCCACCGGCTTATTGTCATTGTCGCGCACCCGTCCGGAAATCTTCACATTCTCGGCAGGCACGGAAAACGTAGCGAAAAGGATCGCTAATATTGTCAGGAGTAGTCTATTCATCAACAATTAAACGCTTTCCCCTCCCCGATTATTATTTTAATATTCATCCTTTGAAGATCCCACCCTTTTTACTCATTCATCAACCGCTTGCATATTAATTGGATATTTATTATTTTCGCAAAAGAAACACAAATCAATACTATACAATATGGGAGAGTTTCAAAAATATGGAATTGGTCAGCAGGATTTTAGGAATCTTATTGAGGAGGACTGCATATACGTGGATAAGACCCGATATATTGAGACCATTCTTAATTCCGGCTCGAAATATTATTTCCTTGCACGCCCCCGTAGATTCGGGAAATCCCTATTCCTATCGACTCTTCAATATTTCTTTGAAGGGAGACGTGAACTTTTCAAAGGCCTATATATAGACTCGGTTGAAGCCTTATGGGAAACTCATCCTGTGCTCCGACTCGATCTCAACAAGGAACGCTATGCCACTCCGGGAAAATTAGAGGATGTCCTTGACAAGATTTTCCGAAATTGGGAAGAGACGTATGGAGTGGAACGACTCGACAATAATCTTCCGCAGAGATTCGAAGCAATCATTGAAAAGGCACACAGTTCCTCGGGTAAGCGTGTGGTGATTTTGGTTGACGAATATGATAAACCTTTGGTTGGGAATATTAATGATGAGAAAACGTTTGAGCATTACAGAATGGCTTTGGCATCGCTATATTCCAATTTCAAAAGTAACGCTGAACACATTAGGCTTGTGTTCCTTACCGGAGTGAGCCGTTTCAGCCGTCTATCCGTATTTTCAGAACTAAATAATCTGAGCGATATAACCTTCGATAATCGTTTTGCAGATGTGTGCGGAATAACCGACAAAGAGGTTTTGGAAAATCTTAAACCGGGAATTGCCCGATTGGCAAAAACCCTTGATGTCTCTTTCGACTGCGCATTGATGAAGTTGAAAAAGAATTATGACGGTTATCGCTTTACATAAAATGGAAGCGATATTTACAATCCATGGTCGTTGCTCAATGCACTTGATCAATCAAAAATATCAAATTTTTGGAATGAGACAGGGTTGCCTACTATTGTTGCGGAATCACTGAAGCGAGTGGATGCAAATCTTGAGGAAACATTCAACTGCTATTGCTCGGAAGATGAATTAAAAGGACTCGATCTGTTGAATCCTAATCCTCTCCCATTGCTCTATCAAACAGGATATATCACTATAAAGAATTATAA
>JAIDPA010000155.1 GCA_029062985.1 Muribaculaceae bacterium | reverse complement strand
GCAAAGGAAAAAGCCCCCTGTATTGTGGTTATTGACGAGATTGATGCGGGCGGACGTGCCCGTGGTAAAAATCCAAACATGGGTTCAAACGATGAACGCGAAAACACCCTCAACCAGATGCTGACCGAGATGGACGGCTTCGGTTCAAATAACGGTGTCATCATCCTGGCTGCTACTAACCGTGCGGATATGCTTGACAAGGCTCTTCTTCGTCCCGGACGTTTCGACCGCCAGATATTTATTGACCTTCCGGAACTCACTGACCGTGTAGAGATATTCAACGTGCATCTACGCAACATCAAGGTCAACAGCAAACTTGATGTGGAGCAGCTTGCCCGTCAGACTCAAGGCTTTTCAGGGGCAGACATAGCAAACGTCTGCAATGAAGCTGCCCTTATTGCTGCCCGCAATAATAAGAAGACTGTAGAATGGGATGATTTCATGGCTGCAATCGACCGTATCGTAGGTGGTCTTGAGAAGAGATCCCGAATTATCACTGACGATGAGAAATTTGCAATTGCCACTCATGAAGCAGGACATGCGACAATCAGCTGGATGACTCAATACGGCAATCCTCTTGTGAAAGTGACGATTGTGCCGCGAGGCAGAGCTCTTGGTGCAGCATGGTACGCACCTGAGGCAAGACAGATTATTCCTACTCAGGCTCTTCTTGACACAATGTGCGGACTTCTCGGCGGCAGAGCGGCTGAAGATGTTTTTACAGGTCAGGTTGGCACCGGCGCAAGCGATGACCTTGAGAAATGCACCAAGATTGCACGTTCACTCGTTTTGATGTACGGTATGAGCGAACGCCTCCCTAACATCAACTATAATGATTCCACCGGTCAGGATTACGGATTCACAAAACCGTATTCTGAGGAGACCGCTCAGATTATTGATGAGGAGGTGAAGAGAATCATCAACGAACAATACGAACGTGCAAAAGAGATTCTGAGGAAATATGCTAAAGAACATAATAAGATAAGGGATCTTCTTGTTGAGCGGGAAGTTATCTATCATGATGACGCCGAAGCTGTTTTCGGTCCGAGAAAATGGAAATCGCGCACTGACGAAATCATTGAAATCAATAAGCGAGAAGAGGAAAACAGGCGCCATTCACAGCCCGAAGATGTAGAGGCTGAGGAAATTGATCCTGATCTTCAGGGCAAACGTCTCAGAAAACCTGCCGAATCTCACAATGACGCGCAGCCCACTCCTCCCCCCTTCAATAAAACTCAGGATTAATTTATGAAATCTTGAACTGTTAATTCATAAGGCGATATAAGTTTTTATTGAACTTATATCGCCTTTTTGTTCCAATCAAGATTTATATTTTCCAATTACCTACAAAAATTAGTCAAAAACACCGATTTTCATACAAATTCGCACCTACTGAACCTGAATTTTTATTATCTTTGCAGAGATAAGCTGAAACATATTTATGTTTCTTCGGTCATGGGATGATAACCGAAAAATAGTGAATCATTTTTTAGGCACGACCTAATCTTCGACAGATGATTTCGATGACGGCTTGTTGGCGGCAGCGAGCTGACTAATTAGATTCCACAATCATTGGTGAAAATATAGTTACAATTTAAAATAGTAATATGAAGACCAAACAAATTAAAGTGATGGCCCTCCTTTTGGCCACAGGAGGCCTTCTCCTCCCTTCTTGCAAAGGAAATTCCGAGCAGCAGCAACAGGGTATGCAGGCTCCCGAACTTGCAGTCTTAACTGTAAGCGAAAGCGATGAATCGCTTGAAACAGGTTTTCCTGCCACTCTCGAAGGTACAAATGACGTAGAAATACGTCCCCAGATCTCAGGATTCCTGACTAAAGTTTACGTGCAACCGGGTCAAAAGGTATCAAAAGGTCAGACTCTTTTTACAATTGATCAGGTGCAGCTCAAAGCTGCTGTCGATCAGGCAAGAGCTTCTGTGGCGGTAGCTCAGGCAAATGTTAACACTGCGACAACCAATGCCAATAATAATAAAATTCTGCTTGACAAAAATATCATCAGTGCCTCTGCCTATCAGACTTCAGTTGATGCTCTCAATGCGGCAAAAGCACAGCTCCAGCAGGCACAGGCAGCTCTGACTTCCGCTCAAAAGAATCTTTCTTACTCAAATGTGACCGCTCCCGTTTCAGGTGTTGTCGGCGACGTTGATTTCAAGGAAGGCACTCTTGTAAGCCCCTCAACTCTTCTTACCATCCTTTCCAACAATTCAGTGATGGATGCTCTTTTCTCTCTTAATGAAAAGGAAGTGCTTGCACTGACTGAAAACGGAGCCCGTTCATTAAATTCTGCAATAGCCTCTCTTCCCGAAGTCTCTCTCAAACTGGCTAACGGCGATATTTATCCTAAAAAAGGAAAAATTATTTCTGCTTCCGGAGTGATTGATGCCGCGACAGGCAGCGTCCAGATGAAAGCCGCTTTCCCAAATCCTGACGGCATGCTACATAGCGGAAACACAGGTCTTGTCCTTATTCCTTCAGTTCATCCCAACACTATCAAAGTTCCGCAGAGCGCTACTTTTGAAATCCAGGATATGAAATTCTGTTATGTCCTTGGGGATTCAGCTAAGATTCATTCTACTCCTATCACTGTAGCTCCTGAAAACGACGGTCAGTCTTATATTGTTACTTCAGGTCTGAAACCCGGAGACGTAATCGTAGTTGAAGGGGTCGGTGTGATTGCCAAAGATGGAATGGTCATCACTCCAAAATCCGGTGTAACTCCTAAAGCGGATGCTCAGCAAGCTGCCCAACAGCCGGCTTCAAAATAATTCTTTTTAATAAAGACCTAAAAATAAAAAAATGAAACTTGACGGATTTATTAACAGACCGGTGCTCTCTACCGTAATCTCGATTTTCATCGTGATTTTCGGTATCCTCGGTCTGTTCAGTCTTCCAATCGAACAATATCCCGACATTGCCCCTCCGACAATTCAGGTCTCCACCACTTATACAGGTGCTAACGCACAGACTGTGCTAAACTCTGTAATCGCGCCGTTGGAAGAGCAGATAAATGGTGCGGAAAACATGGATTACATGGTTTCTTCTGCAACTAACAATGGTTCAGCGACCATCAATGTCTACTTCAAACAGGGTATGGACCCGAACATGGCAGCTGTCGACGTTCAGAACCGTGTCGCTAAAGCTACTGCCTTCCTTCCAAGCGAGGTCAATCAGGTCGGTGTAATCACCCAGAAACGCCAGACTTCAATGCTGATGGTTATCGGTATGTATGACCCTGAAGATAAATACACTGCTCAGTTTATCGACAACTATATGGCAATCAACATCATTCCACAGATTAAGCGTGTGTCTGGTGTTGGTGATGCTATGGCTTTCGGTGCTGATTACTCCATGAGAATCTGGCTCAAACCGGATGTGATGGCTCAGTATAAACTTATGCCTTCTGATATTACGGCAGCCCTTGCCGAGCAGAATATTGAAGCTGCTCCGGGTCAGTTCGGTGAGCAAGGCAACCAGACTTTCCAGTACACTTTGAGATATAAGGGTCGTCTGACTGATGCAAGTGAATTCGAAGATATTATCCTTCGTGCTTCTTCTGACGGTGATATTCTCCGACTCAAAGATGTGGCAGACGTGGAACTTGGACGTCTGACATACGGTTTCCAGAATCTTAACAACGGCCACCTTGGTAGCTCTGCAATCGTGTTCCAGTCAGCAGGTTCAAATGCTACAGCCGTTATCGAATCAATCGAGAAACTTCTTGATAATGCAAGAAAAGACCTCCCGGCAGGTATGGTCCTTCAGACCACGATGAGTGTCAACGACTTCCTGTTTGCTTCAATTCATGAGGTATTGGACCCCAGATGAATTGAAGCCAACAGGGATTGGTTGGCACAGAGGGGGTGGAGCAGGGACCGAA
>JAIDPA010000154.1 GCA_029062985.1 Muribaculaceae bacterium | reverse complement strand
AATGAAAAGAACATTCCAACCTTCCAACCGCAGAAGTGTAAACAAACACGGTTTCCGCGAGAGAATGGCCACAAAAGATGGCCGCAAAGTATTGTCACGTCGTCGCGCAAAAGGTCGTGCTTCTCTGACAGTATCCGACAGCATCGCCGGCAAGTAATCTTCCGGAGTTCCGAATTATTAGAGCATCCGCTATGACAGTCGTAGCGGATGCTTTTTTTATAATCCCGGTCACCGCATCTCGCGCCTTGAGCCTCGCGCCTTGAACCTTGAATTCAAAAAGAAAGGCGCCGAAGTGTAAACTTGGCGCCTTGTGTCCCGGTGTGATAATCAATATTTATAAAAGCCCTTTTAATAGAACTATGAATCGCCGGGTGTTATCTGAGTTTTTCGTAACCTTATCTATTATTATCTGTTATTCCTTATCAATTTCCATTGAATACTCCTGAAAGACTTTCCATAATACCTATGCTGAAGAGCCAGTAAAGAAGGATGGCTATCAAAAGTAATACGCCAAGCCAGAGCCAGAGTTTATTTACTTTTCTTGTGGAAGCATCACGATGATTGCGGCTGTGAGCCCTAAGTGAGTTGGCTATCTGATCGCCATTGCGAGCTTCTTCTTCTCTGTGTAGATTTTCATTATTTTCCATAACCTTAATATTTATTGTTTGCTTATAAAACGATTTAAAACCCCCGGAGGTTCATTTCATATTTAGAAATTTTGGGAATAATGCTGATTCAGAAAGGAACGTTCTGCTCTCCCGGACCGGGCATTATATCAGGCATGCTGTCATTACCCCCTCCGAAATTGAAGGGAGACATATCTTCCCTGCCTCCAAAATCTTCCTGGATGGAGTTCATCCTTGAGCCCAGTTTCAGAGGAGCCTGGGCAAGACTTTCCTGGACTGCATCATATCCTTCGTTCCAATTCTCAAATTTTGCGAATTTATTGACAAACCTTAGTTTCACATCTCCGACTCCGCCGGAACGGTGTTTGGCGACAATCAGCTGAGCAAGTCCGCGTATATCATTTCCCTCGGCATCTTCAGATGATTTAGTGTAGTATTCGGGGCGGTGAATGAAGCAGACGATATCGGCATCCTGCTCTATGGCGCCCGATTCACGGAGGTCGCTCAGAACAGGGCGCTTATCCTCTCTTGTCTCGGTGCTTCGGTTGAGCTGCGAAAGAGCTATGATGGGGATATTGAGCTCCTTGGCAAGAGCCTTGAGCGAACGGGATATCGTGCTGACTTCCTGTTCGCGGCTACCAAGTTTCAACCCGGTGGCATTCATTAGCTGGAGGTAATCAATCATAATCATCTTCACTCCCTTCTCCCTGACGAGACGTCGTGCCTTTGTCCTGAGTTCAGTGATGGATAAGCCCGGAGTCTCGTCAAGATAAAGGGGAGCGCTATACACCCCTCTGAGCCGGGAGTTAAGGCGGTCCCATTCATCGGGTGATAATTGTCCGCTTTTGATTTTCTCGCCTTCCAATTCAGCGACATTACTTATAAGACGCTTCACGAGCTGCACATTAGCCATCTCAAGGGTGAATATCGCTATCGGAGTGTTATAATCTATAGCCATATTTTTTGCCATTGAAAGCACAAAAGCCGTTTTTCCCATTGCCGGACGCGCAGCAATGATGATTAGGTCAGAATTCTGCCAGCCTGAAGTCATACGGTCAAGATCAGTATATCCTGTCTGAAGACCTGACAGACCGCTTTCATTATTTGCCGCTGTCTGTATCTGTTCGAGAGCAAGGTTTATGACGGGGTCAATCTGGGTTACTTCCCTTTTTAGCTGAGTCTGAGAAATATCAAACAGCTGTCCTTCCGCTTCCTGAAGCAGGTCGTCGATATCATTGCTTTCATCAAAAGCTTTGGTCTCAATCACCGAAGCATAGCTTATAAGACGACGGGCAAGATATTTCTGGGCAATAATCCGGGCATGGAATTCGACATTGGCTGCCGAATATACCCGTGATGTCAGTTCGGTGATTCTGACCGCACCGCCAACTTCCTCCAGCGCTCCATCCTGACGGAGCTGTTCAGTGACGGTGAGCATGTCAATCGGGCGCTGATTGAATCCTAAAGTGGAGATTGCCTGATAAATTTTCTGATTCCGTGGCTCATAGAAACTTTCGGGAACAAGAATATCACAGACATTCATATAAGCATCCTTCTCAAGCATACATGCTCCGAGCACCACCTCTTCAAGGTCAGTGTCTCTTGGAGGCATTTTCCCCGTAATGCTTACTGGAGGTTGTGTAAAATCCGGTTTTTTAGCCATATTATGGTTTCGTAGATAATTTCAAATTTATAAGAAAGCCGTTTTCCTTGTAGGATAACGGCTTTTAGCGAATATTATTTTCAAAGTCCCGGAGTTCAATGTTGAATACTCAAGGTCAGACGCCCAAAGTATCACAATTTATCGTCCCTTTGTCCAGACAGAAAGAATAATCAGCAGATAAATAGCTCCAAGACATAACAGAATTGAAGTGAATTTCAGTATATTGTTCAGGGCAGCTCCCTCAAGATGACGGAGACGATTCCATAGAGCTATGTTGCCACCGACCAGTATAGCCCATCCCGCTGAGATCCAGGAGGGAGCCCATGTTGACGCCATTGAAAACAATCCGAAGCCTATTATAGCATCGAGAAGATAAATCCTGCTCATTGCTTTCCTCCCGAAAATCACGACTGTAGTATGCTTGCCGACCGCTTTGTCATCCTCGTAATCACGATAGTTGTTGACTATAAGCACGTTGGCAGCGAGCAGACCAACACCTATGGCAGAAAAAAGGGTTGTGCTGTCAAGCCTCCAGATCTGAGTCTGGACATATTCCGTAAACGTAACGGGAACGATACCGAAGAAAATCACAACGGCAATATCTCCTAACCCGTGGTGAGACAGGGGATAGGGTCCGGCGCTGTATGCTAACGCAAAAATTGCAATGGCAGCTCCTACAGGCACAAGCCACCAGCCACCCCAATAAATCAGGGAGCACCCGAGGATTATATCGGCAATGAGCAGTCCGAAAGTAGCGTTCCTCATAGCCATGGGGGCAATATCACCCTCAGTCACGCCTCTGCGGAAACCCTCTCTCCCTTTTTTATCAAGACCATTCCTGAAATCGTAATATTCATTAGCAAAATTAGAGGCTATTTGAGCCACAACGGCGAACGTGAGGCATATCAGCATAGGGAGAAGGGAGAAACCATGATGAAAAACGGCGCATCCGGTGCCTGCTGCCACTCCAGCCACACTGACCGGCAACGTGCGCAGCCTCATTGCCTCTATCCAGGGATTCATTTTTCTCTTTCCTCCAGTAATGATGTCATGAGAATTGCAAGATGTTCGATGTATTCTTTTTCAGTCAGTCCGTCCACAAGATGTTTAGGCAGAGCTGAGAATCCGTATTTAATACCTAACAACCCTTCTGTAAGAGCTGCATTGGTGTCAGCATCTCCTCCTTGATTAATAATTGCAAAAAGGCCTTCTTCCGGTGAAGAGCAATGCCATAGAGCCCATAGTGCACATCCCATTGTCTTTCGCACAAACCAGAGTGTGTCTCGCTCGTCAAGTCTGAAATCCTCAAGTGTACCGAATCGGGCAGCTTCCAGATATCTGACCACGTCAGAATTCAGTTCGCGGGCAAGAGCAACAAGCGTCTCAAAAGAAGGCATATCATTCTTCCACATCAGCGAGGCAGCAGTTTGAGCTATGATCGCTGAGGCAGCTTCACAACGGGGATGAGGATGGGTCAGCTGACAGTATTTTATGGCAGTCGCAGGAAGATCTTCGTTCCACATACCCACAAACAGAGCTCTTCCAAGACATTCATTGGATGCTTCAAATTTCTTCATGCCGTTCCATACAGCTCTTGTGGTTCCGAATGGATCCTTCTGATAATTGGGCTGTGAAATGACCCATCTCAGGTTGGTGGTGAGGTCAACGTTTTCCTTGTCATAAAGGTCGCGATAGCGTCGTGCAAGGTCAATATAGTTGATACCTTTGTTGTCAGCCAGGCTCTCGATTTGCACCCCCACAATTTTTGTGTCTGTGCTGATAGCTCCTCTCTTCCATTGCGAGCGATGTGCATCTCTTATTATCTGAGAATAGTCGGATAATCCGTTAGGGTAATAACGAGCCGCCTCTTTGCGAGTCATAAATTCTGTTCCAAGACCAAGAGCATCTCCAATGGCGTAGCCATATACAGCACCAAATACTTTTTCTTTGATAGATTTCGTCATTAGCTTTTAATTTAGGGTTTCCTGAATCTGCTTTGTGGAGAGATTTCAGTATGTTTAGGTTAGTATGGTGCAAATTTAAACAATTTAATTGAATTAACAATATTTTTTAACGAAAAAAGTTGGATTAGATACAATTTTAACGTTTGCGCCGTTTGCGTCTGAAAAAATATTGCATTATTTCCCCACATTTGTCTGCTAATACTCCTGACGTAATCTTCGTTTTGGGATGGAGTGGGGAGGTCGCTTCTGAACAGAAACAGCTGTAACCGCGTTTGGAATCGGAAGCTCCGTAGACTATCCGTCCTATCTTGCTCCATCCTAAAGCCCCGGCACACATAGGACACGGCTCTACAGTCACATAAAGCGTACACCCTGTCAGGTATTTTCCTCCCAGAGCCTGAGCTGCCGAGGTTATGGCAAGCATTTCGGCATGCGCTGTGACATCCTTCAGGCGTTCAGTAAGATTATGGGCACGCGCTATTATTCTGTCATTGCTCACGATGACAGCTCCAATGGGCACTTCCTCCTGCTCTCCTCCTTTCTGCGCTTCCAATAGCGCCTGGCGCATATAATACTCGTCGCGGTCGCCGAGAATCAATCCTTCCCACTCATTGATTGGCATCCTGCTTCCTGATTATGTCTGCCACTTTTTCCATCAGCCAGAGTGGTGTGGAAGTGGCGCCGCAGATTCCTACAGATTCCGCTCCTTCAGTCCATTCCGGTTCAAGCTGTGACTCCTCTGAGATAAGATAGGTGCGGGGATTGACTTCGCGGCATTTCTCGAAGAGAACTTTTCCGTTTGAACTTTTGGCGCCGCTGACGAAAATCACGACTTCATGATTGCGTGCGAACTCGCGCATTTTCTCCATCCGGTTTGCAACCTGACGGCATATCGTGTCGAAATATTCAAATTTGCCTCCCTTTTTTCTCCGTTTGATTTCCTCTACCACTTCCCGGAAACCTGCAAGCGATTTTGTTGTCTGGGAGTAGAGGAGTATGTCACGGCTCATGTCAAGATTTTTGACTCCTTCCGCATCCTGAATGACCACTGCCTCTCCGTTAGTCTGACCGACAAGTCCGTTGACTTCCGCATGACCGTTTTTGCCGTAAATGACTATGAGGGGTTTTTTCCCTCCGTGACGTTCGGAATCAACCCCCTCGTCATACGCCTGTTTGATGCGTCGCTGAAGCTGCAGAACCACCGGACAGGTTGCGTCAATTATCTTTATATGATTGTCGCTCGCAGTACGGTAGGTCTGCGGAGGTTCACCGTGAGCTCTGAGTAATACCTTTACGTCGTGTAATTCTCCAAGTTCATCATGAGTGATGGTCTTGAGTCCTTTGCCGCAGAGACGGTCCACTTCCGAAGCATTATGCACAATATCGCCGAGGCAATAGAGCTGACCGCTGCGGTCAAGCTCCTCCTCAGCTTTCTTTATGGCTGTCACAACTCCGAAGCAGAACCCGGAATTACTGTCGATTTCGACCCTCATATATTCTCTTTTTCAATTGACTGAAACTTATCCATGAGCCAGTTCATCTGTTGCTCCGGAGTGAGACTTCCGTTGTCAAGCTCAATCGCATCAGCTGCCTTGCGGAGAGGCGACACTTCTCGGGTAGTGTCGATATGATCACGTTCCTCGACATTACGGAGCACCTCCTCATACACGGCATCGACACCTTTCTCCTTGAGTTCAAGAAAACGGCGGCGGGCGCGCTCTTCAGGACTTGCAGAGACGAACACTTTCATTTCAGCATCAGGAAAGACGGTAGTCCCGATATCGCGTCCGTCCATGACAATCCCTTTTTCCTTCCCGAACCCTTGCTGAAGAGCGACAAGGCGTTCTCTGACTGCGGGGATTACTGCGACCGGACTCACCAGGCTGCTGACCTCCATGCTGCGTATTTCTTTCTCCACATCTTCTCCGTTCAGAAGGGTATGCTGCACCCCGTCGGCTCCGGCAGGCTGAAATGTTATGTTGATTTCAGGCAACGCTGCGACGAGTTTCTCCTCATCGATGCTTCCGTCCGTATTGACCATCCCGTTGCGCATGGCGTAAAGGGTTACAGCCCTATACATCGCTCCGGAATCGACGTAGACATATCCGACTCTTTTGGCAAGTTCCCTTGCCATTGTGCTCTTCCCTGAAGAAGAAAAGCCATCGATGGCGACAATTATCTTTTTTCCCATGTTATGCTCGTTCTTGTTAAGAAAGTGACGTTATAGAGAAAACGGTGCATTCAGGCAAATTCGCTCAGACGGGCAAGATATTTCCCGATGATGTCGAATTCCAGATTCACCTTTGTTCCTTTTTCTATACGGTGGAAGTTAGTATGGTCATGTGTATAGGGTATGATCGCCACGCGGAAACGGTCGCGTTCCGAATCACACACGGTCAGGCTTACACCATTAACTGTCACTGAGCCTTTTTCAACAGTGACGTAACCCTTTTTAGCCATTTCAGGAGCTATATCATATTTGAAAGTATAATACCAGCTGCCGTCAGCTTCTTCGACTCCGAGACATTCAGCAGTGGTGTCGACGTGTCCCTGCACGATGTGTCCGTCAAGACGTCCGTCAATCTTCATGCTCCTCTCCACGTTGACAAGATCGCCTTCTTTAAGATTGCCGAGATTGCTGCGGTCAAGGGTTTCCTTAATTGCCGTGACGGTGTAAGTGCCGTCGCCCGGAAGAGACACTACGGTCAGACATACTCCATTGTGAGAAACGCTTTGGTCTATGCGTAGTTCGTCAGCAAACGGACATTGAAGTGTAATGTGGAGGTTTCCTTCCTCGTGGCGCAGACCGACCACCTTTATGGCATCTTCTACTATTCCTGAAAACATATTTTTAATCTTTACTTGTTTCAATTTATTCAA
>JAIDPA010000153.1 GCA_029062985.1 Muribaculaceae bacterium | reverse complement strand
TATTTTAATTTAATGTCAGTGATTAAATAAGTAATTGTATTATAAATAAATATAGAAGTTATTGACAGATTATTTACAACTTTGAGAAAAGATGTTGATAACTTTTGTAACTCATTAAACTTGATTTGCAATAGGAATACTCTTGAGTTTATAGGAATATGGGATTTTCCCACAAGGACATCGCCTTTGAATTTGCCATCTGGATAAGTCCTGAATTCAAGGTCTATATAGTCAAGGAGTTTTTAATAGTCATTTCTCCTCATTCGAGATATGAGTTAGTAACCTCATGATTTCTCATATTTGTATTAGGAATTGAAAGAAAGATCTCCTCCGGTTCAGGAACGAACCGGAGGATTTTTATTAGTCTTATTTCAGTCCATCCTATTGACCACATCTCCCCTTAAATTTGATATCATTTAGTTTGTGAATGAATAGTTTTAGAGAAAAAATCTGTTAAAATTTGGTATTTTTATAAATTAAGCTTAACTTTGCGCCGTTAAAAGTCAAAACTGCTATATAAATGTAAAAAGCAGAATAATGCTTATCCGGCAGAGCGTGCCTCGTATCCACGTCTGATGAAACTAATTCCTTGAAAACTTACAAAATCATTATTAACCTGAGAATGATTCCACACATTCTCCTAAATTAAAACACAATGAAAAAGATTGTTCTTTTAGCAATGCTCATCATTGCATCCGTATCTGCTTCCGCTCAGTTTTATGTTGGAGGTGCCGTAGGTGTCTATCGCGAATTTGACGAGAATTACACAGAATTTTCAATTCTCCCTGAAATCGGCTACAATTTCAATGATTCATGGGCGCTTGCTGCGCAGGTGGGTTACCAGCATAAGTATGACGAAGGCTGGAAATCAAATCTCGGCGTCATAAACCCATACGCACGCTGGACATTTTTCCACAGTGAGAAAAATTTTGTCAGCCTATTTCTTGACGGAGGTTTTGACCTTGCATTTGGAAATGCGAAATATAGAGACGGAGACTCATCAGACACTGCTATCGTGTATGGAATCGGCATAAAACCCGGTGTCTCCTTCAACTTTACAGACCATTTCTCAATTGAGGCTCATCTGGGAGGTCTCACATACGAAAACGGAAACAATGCTGCAAAAAATGCAAATGTAGTGACTCCAAATTTCGGACTCAACTTCAAGACCACAAATCTGAATCTTGGTTTTGTCTACACATTCTGAAGAATCCTATAATAAAGAAAAAATTGCAGGGACGTATCTGAGTGATGCGTCCCTTTTTTGGGGGGGATTGGGTCATTGGGTGATTAGGTGATTGGGTCATTGGGTGATTAGGTCGTGATTGGATGGCAGAGCCTCGAGCCTAATGCCTACAGCCTCGAGCCTAATGCCTTGAGCCTAATGCCTACAGCCTACAGCCTAAACCCTTCTTCACGAAATTCGAGGAAATAGATAAAATAGGGAGCTCAGATTCGCGTTATAGTATTGACACATGAAACTATCACGAATAATATTCCTGCTGATTGCAGCAATCGCGCCGTTGGCAGCCCCGGCACAGACGGGACGTTCGGCTTACGATTTTCTGACTGTCCCTACTTCCAGCCATGTCTATGGTCTGGGAGGCACCAATATAACCGTAATTGATGACGACGTCACTCTTGCCGAGCAGAATCCTGCATTGCTTGGTGCTGAGATTGATCGGCAGGCGGCAGTCAGCTACATGCACTATTTGGGCGCTGCTAATTTTGCAAGTGTAAGATATGGTCAGGCTGCCGGGGAACATGCCGCCTGGGCTGCCGGACTACGCTATCTCAACTATGGGGAAATGCAGGGATATGAATCAGACGGCACACCAACCGGGGCGTTCACTCCCTCGGATTTCGTATTTGAAGGAACCTATACACATGATTTCACCTACAGGCTCCGCGGAGGAATCAACCTCAAGATGATTTATAGTTCCTACGAGCAATATTCAGCATTCGCAATGGCAGCGGATGTCGGAATAAACTATTATGACGATGAGCATGACATGTCGCTCTCGGTAGTGTTCAAAAATATGGGGGGGCAAATCAAGCGTTTCGACCGCAGTTATGACCGGCTGCCGTTTGATATACAGCTGGGCTGGATGCAGACCATAGGTTCATCTCCTTTTGCCCTCAGCATAACCGCCAATAATCTCACCCGCTGGCATCTCCATTATTATGAGCATACTGAGGAAGACGGTGTGCAGGAGAAAGAACTGAAATCGACTTTTGCGAAAGATTTTTTCAGGCATCTGATATTCGGAGTGCAGTATCAGCCGTCAGACAGGATTTACGTAGACTTAGCATACAACTATAAAGTACGTTCTGATATGAGCGCTTATCAACGCAATTTCTTCTCAGGCTTTTCTGTCGGTTTAGGGATAAAGACCCGCACATTCAGTGTCGGAGCAGCCTATGCCATGCCTCATAAAAGCGCTTCGACACTGCTTATCAATTTAGGACTTCAGATTTCGGAATTGCTTTAGCGTCAAAACGGATGACGAAGCTGTGTGGCTGAAAGGAAATGTTCCGGCATGGAAAATCAAAAGTTACAACACCTTGATTTGGAGAAGTCAGAAAAAAAGCGTAACTTTGCAGCGAATTTGTAATCTCTGGCAAGACAAGGCAGCTTGTTAAATTGCAAGTAAACATTAACTATAAGCATAACAATGGATTTAATTAAAATCGCGGAGGAGGCTTTTGCCACTCCCAAAAAGCAATTCGATGATTTTGGTCCCGGCGACACCGTAACAGTCGCTTACCGTATCAAAGAGGGTAACAAGGAGCGTATCCAGCAATACCGTGGTGTGGTCATCCGTATCAACGGCAGCGAAGACAAGAAGCGTTTCACAGTCCGCAAGATTTCAGACGGTATCGGAGTGGAAAGAATTTTCCCTATTGAATCTCCTTTCATCGAATCAATCACAGTCAATAAGCGAGGCAAAGTTCGTCGCGCAAAACTTTACTATCTCCGTAATCTTACAGGTAAGAAAGCCCGTATCAAGGAGCGTTTCGTTAAGAAAGAGAATAAGTAAAGACCGGATTCGCGAAAAAGCTTATCACTCAAAAAGCTTCCGTAATATCATTGCGGAGGCTTTTTTTATAGAATAATTTGAGCATATCTGAAAAAAAATCTGTATTTTTGCGTTCTAAATATCGAGGAGCCCAATAAGGCTCTCCCTTTTCCGGCACCATTGTCGCGGAGAGGTTTCAGGTCAGATTAGCATAAAAAGAAATATAAAAACAAAATACAGCATGTCAAGCAAAGCATTACTTATCATCCTTGACGGTTATGGTCTGGGCGACCACAAGAAGGATGATGCAATCTTCAACACTCCGACTCCCTATATGGATAGTCTTATGGCTGAATATCCCAATTCAAAACTTCAGGCAAGCGGCGAAAACGTAGGTTTGCCTGACGGTCAGATGGGTAATTCAGAGGTGGGACACCTTAACATCGGCGCCGGCAGAGTTGTCTATCAGGATCTGGTGAAAATCAACCGTGCTATTGCCGACGGTTCGTTTGCAAAGAATCCCGAGATAATGTCGGCTTTTGAATACGCCCGTAAGAATAACGTTCCTATCCATTTCATGGGTCTGACTTCAGCGGGAGGTGTCCATTCAAGCCTCGATCATCTCTATGCCCTCTGCGACACAGCCAAGGCTTATGATCTCCAGAGAGTGTATCTCCATTGCTTCATGGACGGCAGAGACACCGACCCCAAGAGCGGTGCAGGGTTCCTTCGCGAAGTAAAAGACCATTGCGACAAGAGCGCCGGAACAATTGCCTCTGTCATCGGAAGATATTATGCAATGGATCGCGACAAACGTTGGGAACGTCTCAAAGAAGCTTATAATCTCCTTGTCTATGGCGAGGGAAAACACACTGACGACGTAATCAAAGCCGTTGAGGAATCATACTCGGAAGGGATTACGGATGAATTCCTTAAGCCGATTGTCAATGACAAAGTTGACGGACGCATCGGTGCAGGTCATGTTGTGATTTTCTTCAACTATCGTAATGACCGTGCAAAGGAGCTTACAACCGTCCTGACCCAGCATTCTGAAGACGGTATGAATCCTATTCCCGATCTTCAGTATTATTGCATGACTCCATACGACGATTCATTCAAGGGCGTGCATATCATTTTCAACAAATCCGATGTGCCTGACACGTTGGCTGAATATCTCGCTCAGAATAATAAAAAGCAGCTCCACATTGCCGAGACAGAAAAATATGCTCACGTCACATTCTTCTTCAACGGCGGCAGAGAGGCTCCGTTTGAGGGTGAAGACCGTATCCTGGTTCCTTCTCCCAAGGTTGCCACATACGACCTCCAGCCTGAAATGAGTGCTCCCGAGGTCACTGAGAAACTTGTCGACGCAATTGATTCCGAGAAATATGATTTCATTGTAGTCAATTTTGCAAACGGCGATATGGTGGGTCATACAGGCGTATATCCCGCTATCCAGAAGGCAGTCGAGACTCTTGATAAGTGTGTGGAGAAAGTGGTTGAGGCTGCCAAGGCTCACGGCTACGGCACCATCATCATCGCTGACCATGGCAATGCTGACCATGCTATCAATGAAGACGGCACTCCCAACACTGCTCATTCACTCAATCCTGTGCCCTTCATCTATATCGGCAACAAGGATGCAAAGGTGAAAGACGGCAAGCTCGCTGACGTGGCTCCCTCTCTGCTTCATATCCTTGGACTCCCGCAGCCTGCCGACATGACAGGGGAAGACCTCATCATCGACTGATGAATTATTTTATCGACTGAACGTTATCTTAATATTCAATTCCCTGAAATGAATATTTTATCAATTTTTAAGGCGGCAGCTCCATTATTGGGAGCCGCCGCCTTATGTTTTGGCGCTAATGCCGAGAAACTCGTAATCCTTCATACGAACGACACCCATTCGGCAATCGACGTGAAAGCGGACGGCACCGGAGGAGTGCTTCAGCGTAAGGCAATAATCGACTCTGTGAGAAAAGCTGAAAAAAATGTCATTACGGTTGACGCCGGTGACATGGTGCAGGGTTCGCTCTATTTCAAGTATTTTCGCGGAGACGTGGAATATCCTCTCATGAATATGACCGGATATGACGTGAGGATTCTCGGAAACCATGAGTTTGACAACGGAATGAAAGATCTTGCGGAGAGATACAAAGATGTTAAGGCTTCCCGCCTCTCTGCCAATTATGATTTTTCGGGCACAGAGCTTGAGGGTGTCTTCTCTCCCTACGTCATAAAGAAAGTCGGAGGGAAGAAGATAGGTTTTTTTGGTCTGAATGTCGATCCTGAAAGCCTTATTTCCCATAAGAATATCAATGTACGTTTTAAGGAAATCATCCCGGAAGCCAATAAGATAGCGGCGTTTCTCAAACATGACAAGAAGTGTGACCTTGTCGTCGCTGTTACTCATATCGGCTATGAAAAGGAAAACGATAAGACTACTGACCCGGAGCTTATAGCTGCGAGCAAGGATATCGATATTGTCATCGGTGGGCATTCCCACACATTGATTGACCCTGCGCAGCCTGACAAGCATCCTTCCCTTATCATGAATGCAGAGGGAAAACCGGTCAGGGTGGTTCAGACGGGGAAGTACGGACGTTATATCGGAAAGCTTACCATTGACCTTGATAATCTTAAAGAAGCAGACGGTTCTGATTTTGCATACGAACTGATACCCGTCACCGACCGCTTCCCCACGGAGGCTCTCGATGCGAAGATGATGGCTTTCATTGAGCCTTACCGTCAGGTGGTGGATTCTGTCGGAGGGCGAGTGATAGCTAAGGCTGCCTACGGGATGGTAAACGGTGAAAGGGTAGGGGCGATGCCAAATATGACGGCTGATATAACTTTTGATTACCTCACTCATAAAGCAGATTCCCTCCGGAATGCGGGAGTGGATATTCCGCGTCTTGATATGGCAATAATGAATGTGGGGGGAATACGTCAGGATATGCCGGAAGGGGATATCACCGAGGGGCAGATTCTCTCCACTTATCCCTTCTCCAATTATTTTGTAATTGTCGAGGTGAAGGGTCAGGATCTGATTGATGCTCTTGCTGTCGGTGCCCGAAAAGGGGGTGAGGGGATAAGCCGTAATGTCAGGGTGGTCACTGACGGAGAGGGGAATCTTCTTCGTGTGATTATCGACGGAGACGTAATGGATCCTGATAAGAATTATTTCCTCGGCACCATCAACTATGCTGCGGAAGGTAACGATGATATGGTGTCGCTCGCACGCCACAGGCTTATCTGGACCGATGATGTCGAAGTGGCAGCCCCTACGCTCCGCTGGTTTGAACGTCAGGGAGAGTTAGGAGTGCCGGTTGCTCCCGACCCTAACCCGAGATATGTAAAAGACACATCGTTATGAAGCCCCTTCTATGTGTGCTTGTTGCCATAAATTTCCTTTTCCTTATGTCATGCCGGCATAGGGAAAAGGAAATTGTTGTTGATAAGGAGCAGGCAGATGTAGAAGATGTAGCCGATTTCACTTCGCAGGCAATCAATTATGCCGATTCGGTGCTCAACGGGATGTCGCTTGAGCAGAGAGTGGGGCAATGCTTCATGCCGACAATCTATACCCGGGAAGATGAGTTAACACTACGGCGCCTCCGCTCGTATATTTCCGATATGCATGTCGGGGGAATAGTCATGCTTAAAGGCAATCTTTCTTCTGCGGCACATTTCGCACACATTGCTGAGGGACTTGATATTCCCCTGTTTATGGCAATTGATGCCGAATGGGGTCTGGGGATGCGCCTTTCCGATGCGCCCGATTTTCCGAAAAATGGAAATATCGGAACAGCAGCCGATGAGAAGCTCATGTTTGAATATGGCAGGGAAGTGGCGCGCGAATGCAGGAGGGTAGGGATAAACATGGTCTTGGGTCCGGTGGTCGATGTGGCTGAGAATCCTCATGGGGTGATAGGTTCGCGCTCTTTTGGGAGCGACCCGGTGAGAGTGGCAGAATTGGGAGTGGCTTACGCTCTCGGGCTGGAAGGGGGTGGGGTGATAAGTGTGGCAAAGCATTTTCCGGGGCACGGAAGTCCTTCCGGTGACAGTCATCGGTCATTGCCGGTGATAAAACGTTCGCTGAATCAGCTCGACAGTATCGACCTTTTCCCATTCCGGAAATATATAGATGCAGGTCTCTCGGGAGTCATGGTCGGGCATCTCGCCGTGCCGGCTGTCGACCCTCAAAATCTTCCGGCAGCCGTGTCCCGACCGGTTATTCAGGGATTGTTGCGTGGTAATCTTGGATTCGAGGGCATTATACTCACGGATGCTCTCAATATGGAGGGGGCGTCAGGATATGATGCGGTGGCAGCTATTCTGGCAGGAGCCGACATAGTGGTTGCGCCCGCAGATACAGGAAAAGAGATAAGAAATGTCATCGCGGCAGTCAGGAACGGGACTCTTCCGATGGAGATAATCAACGACCGCTGTCGGCGTATACTTATCTATAAATATCTTATAAGCAAGGGAGAGGGCGAGATAAGTCTTCATAATCTCCGGGAGGAGGTAAACTACGGCACCGACTCTTTGCGTCGGCGTCTTTTAAGATAGAAATTTAAATGTCAGATCACTCCGTTATCGTGAAAACTATAATACCGGCTGGGGGTGACAATCAGATGGTCGAGCATACGGAGTTTCATAATGTCGCATCCCTTTTTTAGGTCAAGAGTGATCTGTCTATCCTGAATACTTGGCTGAATTCCCCCCGAGGGATGATTATGGCAAAGGATTATGCCCTCAGCATTTTCAAGCAAAGCATGTCTGAGCACCATTTTTACGTCAAACAAAGAAGCAATCCCTGTCCCGACAGTCAGACGTAACTCCTTTATGACCTGGTTTCGTCTGTTGAGCAGAAGCACCCAGACTTCCTCATGATCAAGATTCCCGATTCTGAGTTTCATCCGATCGAAAATCTGCTGTGAGCTTACTATTGGCTCATCCAGGGGGATGTCTTCCTGACAATAGCGTTTGATGAGTTCCATGACGGCTTCCACCTGAACGCTTTTTGTCATTCCGATTCCTTTAATTTTTCTCAGTTCCTGTCGGGAGCGTCGTTCAAGGCGATGCAGTGAATTTTCATTATCGCGCATCAGGTTCCGACATAATTCCGTGATAGGCAATCCCGTAAGACCTGTGCGCAAAATCAAAGCCCACAATTCAGGGACAGAGAGAACACCACATCCGAATTTTTCAGCCTTTTCTCTCGGCTGCTGGTCAGGGTCAAGTTCTTTTACAGTCTTCAGGACAGCTTCCTCAGGATTAATTTTGTAGTCCATAATCATTTCCCTCTTCTGCGTTCTATTTCGTCATTAATGTCGCGACCGTGGCGAAGAAGAATTTTCCAGACATAAGCCCGTATAAATCCTGTTCCGTAGCCGGTCAGCTGCACAAGAGCTGCTCCGACTCCCATAGTCCCGATTTTCAGTGAGCGCGTAGAGATTATACCCCAAATCCATAGAGCGGCTATATACACAAGAAGGGGAATAATCATCCATTTCCAGAAAAAAGAACCGATAATCATGGCGACGGTTCCTATCACAAAAACAGCAGGCAGCCAGTGGACAAGCTTCATTGAACCGGGATATAGAAGCTGGAGAGTGATTCTCGACATGCCGAAAACATGAACCTGACGCCAGAATTTTTTAAAGTCAACCCTACGTTTATGATAGACTGCCACATCAGGAAAGAGCACAATCATAAATCCTGCCTGACGGATGCGTGTGCTCATGTCAATATCCTCGCTGAACATTTCCCTGAATCCTCCGACTTTTTCATACACTTTTTTTGAGAATCCCATGTTGAAAGTTCGAGGTGTGAATTTCTCCATGCTGACTTTTCCACCCCTTATTCCGCCTGTTGTCAGGAAAGAGGTCATGGCATAGTTGATAGCTTTCTGAGTGTCGGTGAAAGAATCATGGGCAGCATCCGGACCTCCGAAGCAATCGGTAGGGTTTTGCGTCAGCGATTTTCTGAGGTTGGCAATATAATCGGGAGGTAATATGCAGTCGGAATCGACGAATATGAGGAAATCACCTCCGGCTCTTTCGATTCCGTAATTTCTGGCTATGCTTCTTCCTTCATTATCCTTATAGAAATATTTGACGTCAACCGATTTGTCAGCCTGCCTGCATTGCTCCTCGCATCTGACGCTTGAGCCATCCTCCACGATTATGAGTTCAAAACCTTTATCGGTTTGGCTTGAAAGGCTCTCAAGAAGATCAGAAATCTCCTGCGGACGATTATAGACAGGCACTATGATTGAGAATAACATTCTTTTATCAGGCATGATTCAGGAAATTAGAAGAGGGGGAGTGATTAATTAAAAATTAAAAGGATCAAGAAATCAAGACTATGAGTCTTAAATTCCTTAATCCTTTTCTATTTTCTGAGGTGCGGAAATTTGAATATTAAGCCTTCACACGACCTACGTATTCACCAGAACGGGTGTCAACCTCAATGAGTTCGCCTTCGTTGATGAAAAGGGGCACACGCACAGTAGCGCCTGTTTCAACTGTAGCGGGCTTGAGAGTATTTGTAGCTGTGTCTCCTTTAAGACCCGGTTCGGTATAAGTGATCTTGAGGACAGTCTTAACAGGCATTTCAGCATAGAGCACAGTGTCGGTAGAAGCGTCGCTGACCACTTCCACAGTGTCACCTTCCTTCATGAAAGCAGCTCCTGTAACGAGTTCCTTGTTGATGGGCACCTGCTCGAAAGTTTCATTATTCATGAAGATGTCATCACCGCCGTCAGCATACAGATACTGATAGGGGCGGCGTTCTACACGAACGTCTTCAAGCTTTTCACCGATGTTGAAACGACGTTCGAGCACACGACCGTCAACCACGTCCTTGAGCTTTGTGCGCATGAAAGTGTTACCCTTACCCGGTTTTACATGGAGGAATTCAACTACGAAATAGAGACGGCCGTCCATACGGATGCATGTGCCGTTTTTGATGTCTTGAGCGTTTATCATATCTTTATAAAAAGTATTTTTATTCTAAATTTGTCAGAAGTGTTGAATTTCCGAGCGCTGCCGTCTTGGCAGGCGTTGCGGTTTCGCGATGCAAATTTAATAAAAAAATGGCATTATGCAAAGAAAGAGAGTCAATGTTGCCGATTGAAATAGTGAGAATTGATTTGAAAGAGGGGTAAAAGGGCTGTAAAAATAGTAATGTTGACATGAAAAAATAAAAAGTTAGTCTGAAATTTGTGGAAATAAAAGAAATTCCCTAATTTTGCATTCCGAAAATCCGAAATTAAACACTCAATCATAAAATGAAAAGAACATTCCAACCTTCCACCCGCAGAAGGGTAAA